>JAICVP010000153.1 GCA_025935275.1 Thermoleophilia bacterium | reverse complement strand
CTCGGCGGCTGGGGCTACTCGCGCGAGTACCCGGTGGAGAAGTGGATGCGGGACGCCAAGCTCGAGGAGATCGAGGAGGGCACCTCCGACATCCAGCGCCTCATCATCTCGCGACGCCTTCTCGAGTCTTGAGCCGGGACCTCCGGCCGCTCTTCGATCCCCGTTCCGTCGCGATTCTCGGGGCCTCGAACGACCCCGCCAAGTGGGGGCACCGCCTGGCACTCGGCGCGCTCAGGGGCGAGGGCAGCCGCGCCGTCTACCTGGTGAACCGAAACGGGGGCGAGATCCTCGACCGGCCCGCCTATCCCTCTCTCGCCGACCTACCGGAGACCCCGGAGCTCGTCGTTCTCTCGGTGCCCGCGGAGGGGTTCGAGGAGGCCGTCGAGGCATCGCTCGCGGCCGGCGCCAAGGCTCTCGTCGGGATCACCACCGGGCTCGGTGAGACCGGTCACGAGGGGCGCGCCCGGGAGGCTGCGATCGTCGAGCGGGTGCGCACCGCGGGCGCGGTCCTGCTCGGCCCGAATTGCCTCGGGATCTTCGATGCGGCGACGAGACTCGATCTCGGGTGGAGCGAGCTGCGGGGAGGCTCGATCGCGCTCGTCTCCCAGAGCGGGAATCTCGCCCTCGAGCTGGCCCTGCTCGCCGAGGACTACGGACTGGGCTTCTCGCGCTTCGCCTCGCTCGGGAACCAGGCCGACCTCGAGGCCGGCGAGCTCGTCCGCAGCCTGGTCGACCACGATCCGACCCGCGTGATCGCCCTCTACTGCGAAGACTTCCGCGACGGGCGCGACTTCGCCCGCGCGGCGCAGGAGGCGGTCGAGGCCGGCAAGCCGGTCATCCTCCTGACCGTCGGTGCGGGAGAGGTCAGCGCCCACGCGGCCCGCTCGCACACCGGCGCGCTCGTCAGCAGCGCCACCGCCGTCGAGGCCGCGTGCCGGGCCGCGGGCATGCAGCGGGTGCGCTCCCCGCGGGAGCTCATCGATCTGGCGCAGGCCCAGCTTGCGCGGGTCAAGCCGCGCGGGCGGAGGGTCGTCATCGTCGGCGACGGGGGCGGCCACGGAATCGTGGCTTCCGACGTCGCATCTGCCGAAGGCCTCGAGCTTCCAGCGCTCTCGGCCGAGCTGCAGGGGCGGATCGCGCCGCATCTGCCCGACGCGGCGCCGACGCGCAATCCGGTCGATTTCGCCGGCGCGGGCGAGCAGTTCCTCACCATCTTCGAGGACGTGACGAGGATCATCCTGGATTCAGGCGAGGTGGACGCAGCGCTCGTGACGGGCTACTTCGGCGGCTATAGCGAGTTCTCGGACGAGTTCCAGGCCCAGGAGACCGAAGTCGCCCTCGGCATGGCCCGCGCGGCCGCCGAGAGCGGGCGCGCTCTCGTCGTCCAGTCGATGTACCCGAATTCACCGTCGCTCGTCGCCCTGCGGGAGGCAGGCGTGCCCGTCTACCGCGAGATCGAGGCCGCTGCCTGGTCCCTCGCGCGGGTCGCCGGCCAGGCCGAGCGATCCCCCCGTGGGGTTCCAGAACTGCCGCCGCCCGGGCCAGAGGAGCCCGTTTCCGGCTACTGGGAGGCACGCGAGCTCCTCGGTACCGCCGGAATCCTCTTTCCGCCCGCGCGGCGAGTCACGGACCTGGAGGAGGCACGCACGGCTGCCTCCGAGCTCGGCTACCCGGTCGTGGTCAAGGCGCTCGGGCTCTTGCACAAGTCGGACGCCGGCGGCGTCGCGCTGGGGATCGAGGACGTGCCCGGCCTCGAAGCCTCGTTGGCAAACATGGCAACACTGTCAGTCGAAGGGTACTCCGTCGAGCGGATGGCGCCCGTGGCGGAGGGCGCCGAGCTCATCGCGGGCGCCATTCGCGACCCGCGCTTCGGCCCGATCGTGCTCGTCGGGATCGGCGGGATCTACGCCGAGCTGCTGGACGACACCGCCGTGGCGCTCGCCCCGGTCGACCGCGCGCAGGCAGAAGGGCTCATCCGCTCGCTGCGGGGTGCCGCAATCCTGGAGGGGACGCGCGGGCGGCCCGCCCTCGACGTGGCCGCCGCGGCCGAGGCGGTCGCAGCGCTTTCCGTCCTGGCCGCGACGCGTCCGGACCTGGCCGAGCTCGAGATCAACCCGCTGCTCGTGACGCCCACCGGTGCGCTTGCGCTCGATGCGCGCGCGCTGAGCGGGGAGAATGGCACCGATGCTCGCTGAGGGAACCCTCGAAGGAAAGGTGGCGGTCGTCACCGGCGGCGGCAGCGGCCTCGGTCGCGCCTTCGCTCTCGAGTTCGCACGCCTGGGGGCGGGAGTCGTCGTCGCGGGCCGCCGGCCCGAGCCGCTGGAGGAGACCGCCGGTCTCATCGAGGGCGCAGGCGGGCAGGCGCTAGCGCAGCCCACGGACGTGCGGGTCCCGGAACAGGTGGACGCGCTCGTCGCCGCCGCGGTCGAGAAGTTCAGCCGCGTCGACGTCCTCGTGAACAACGCGGCGGGCAACTTCGTCGTCAAGGCCGAGGATCTGTCTCCGAACGGCTGGCGCGCGGTGGTCTCCATCGTCCTGGACGGCAGCTTCCTCTGCTCCCGAGCGGCCGGCCGCCAGATGATCGAGCAAGGCGGAGGCGGCGCGATCCTGAGCGTGATCGCGAGCTACGCCTGGACCGGCGGGCCGGGCACGATCCACTCTGCTGCGGCGAAGGCGGGCATCGTCGCGATGACCAGGACGCTCGCGGTCGAATGGGCCCCACACGGCATCCGCGCGAACTGCATCTGCCCAGGTCCGGCCGACACCGAGGGCGCCGGCCAGGCGCTCTGGCCGACCGACGAGGACAGGAAGCGAGTCGCGGCCACCGTTCCTGCGGGCCGGCTCGCAACGCCGGAGGAGGTCGCCTGGTGGGCGACCGCGCTCTGCTCGCCCTACGCGGACTACATCACCGGCGAGACCCTCACGATCGACGGCGGTCACTGGCTCGAGCAGGAGTCCTACCTGCCGGCGCTCGGCAAAACCCCGCGCGGCTAGGTCAGTCGGCCGCGGCCGGCTCCTCGACCTGTTCTTCGCCCTTCAGGGAGGGCGCGTCGCCGATCCCGGACGGAAGCACGCGGAGCGCGTCCGCCGGGAGATGGAGCTGCACCGGAGTCCCCTGCTCGTAGGGAATCCCGCCGCCGGTGTTCTGGACGAGCACCTGCAGCGATTCCCCGGTCGCCGCTCGCACGATCACCTGGATCGCGGAGCCGACGTAGACGACCCGCTCGACCATCCCCGGGACGCGGTTTGCACCCGCCGGCGAGCCGTGGGTCTCGAGCTCGATTCGCTCGGGCCTGATGACGATCTTCGCCTCCCCGGTGACGTCCAGCTCGGTGCCGCGCGTCTCGAGCTCGTAGCCGTCGACGGCGACCTTGCAGGCGCTTGCCGCCGCGTTCACGATGCGCGCCTCCATCAGGTTCGAGACACCGAGGAAGTCGGCGACGAAGAGCGTCTCGGGATCCTCGTAGACGTCCTGAGGGGCACCGACCTGCTCGATGTGCCCGCCGTTCATGACGGCGAGGCGGTCGGACATGGTGAGCGCCTCCTCCTGGTCGTGGGTGACGTAGAGGAAGGTGATGCCGACCTCCTGCTGCAGGGACTTCAGCTCGAGCTGCAGGGCCTTGCGCAGCTTGGCGTCGAGCGCGCCCAGCGGCTCGTCGAGGAGGAGGACGGCGGGGTTTAGCACGAGGGCGCGCGCGAGCGCGACGCGCTGCTGCTGGCCGCCGGAGAGCTGAGACGACTTGCGCCGCTCGTAGCCGGAGAGCTGGACGAGCTCGAGCGCTTTGCCGACCCGCTCGCGGATCTCCTGCTTCGGCCGCTTGGCGCGCTTCAGCCCGAACGCGATGTTGTCGTAGACGTTCAGGTGCGGGAACAGGGCGTAGTTCTGGAACACGGTGTTCACGTTCCGGTGGTGGGGCGGCGTGTAGGCGACGTCGGTCCCGTCGAGCAGGATCTGGCCCGAGGTCGGCCGCTCGAAGCCGGCGATCATGCGAAGAGTGGTCGTCTTCCCGCACCCTGATGGGCCCAGCAGGGAGAAGAACTCGCCTGCCGGAACGTGGAGATCGATGCCGTCGACGGCGCGCACGTCGGCGAACTCCTTGGTGAGGTTGCTGAGCTCGATCTCGCCGCGCGCCATGCGTGTCAGGCTACGTGAGGTTGAAGGCCCCGCCGAAGTCCTCGGCCGATTTGCCCGCGCGCCGCTCGCCCCGGGTGAAGAAGCGCCAGGTGAGGAAGCCGACCGTCACGATCAAGAGGGTGGAGATCATCATGATCGTCGCGATCGCGTTCACCGAAGGAAGAGGCGCGGCACGCGTTGCGCTGTAGATCCGGATGGGAACGGTGTCCGTGTCTCCACCCTGCGAGAGCCACTGGCTGATGACGAAGTCGTCCGCGGAGATCGCGAAGACGACGGCCGCCGAGGCGACGATCGCGGGGGTGAGCAGGGGCAAGAGCACGCGCGTCAGGGCGACGAAGGGCGAAGCGCCGAGGTCGGCCGCGGCCTCTTCGTATTGCCTCCCGATGGAAAAGAGCCGCCCCCGCACGATGACGACGACGAAGGAGATCGAGAAGGTCACGTGACCGAGGATCTGAGCCACCGTCCCCGTGTGGATGAACGTGAAGAGTTCGCTGAACACGAGCAGCAGGGAGACGCCCATCACGATCTCGGGCGTGACGAGCGGGAAGAGCATGACGAAGTTCGAGAGCCCCGACCCCCGTCCGCGCCAGCGGGCGAGGCCGAGGGCCAGTAGCACCCCGATCGGGACGGCGATGAGGACGTCGGCGCCCGCGAGCTTGAAGCTTTGGACCAGCGCGTGCCTCAGCGTCGGGTCGTGCCAGACGGAATCCACGGGGTCGCCCCAGTACCAGCGCGTCGAGAATGAGTCCCAGACCGTGCGCGACCGACTGGCGTTGAACGAGAACTGCACCGCGATGAGGACGGGCACGATCGACCACAGGATGTAGGCCCAGGTGACGAGGACAAGGAAGCGCGGCCGTCCCCACGGGTTTCGGAGCCAGCCTCGGAGCCGGGCCAAGGGCGAGAATCCCGGCCTCGCTTCCCGCTCGGCGATCGAGGTCATACCGCTCCCACCGCGCCGACACCGCGCTGCGCGCGGTGGATGCTCCACATGTAAGAGACCATGAGCACCGTCAGGAACGCGGCCAGCACGATCGTCAGTGCCGCCCCGAGGGTCGGTTGCGGTCCGCCGTGGAAGTACAGGTCGATCTGGTTCCCGATCATCGACGTCCTCGGCGAGCCCGAGACGATGTTCGGCGTGT
>JAICVP010000034.1 GCA_025935275.1 Thermoleophilia bacterium | reverse complement strand
CGACCGGCGCAAGCCGGGCGGGATCACGATCGTCCGCCCCGGCCGGGAGGCATCCTTTCTCGCGCCGTTCGCTGTGCGGCTCCTGCCCGGGGTTGGCCCGCGCGCCGAGGAGCGCCTGCTCAGGGCCGGGATCGACACCATCGGCGGGCTGGCCGCTCTTGCGGACGCCGACCCGGCGCGGCTCCTGCCCGGAAAGGTCGGACGCCTGCTCCGCGACCGCGCCCGTGGCATCGACCCGAGGCCGCTCGAGCTCGAAAGCGACTCGATTTCGATCGGCCATGAGGAGACGTTCGAACGCGATGTCTCCGACCGCGCGCAGCTCCACGCAGAGCTCCGGAGGATGGCCGAGTCGGTCGCCGATCACCTCGAGCGCGGCGGCCAGGTCGCGCGCACGGTCACGACCAAGGTGCGCTACCCGGACTTCTCCATCCGCAGCCGCTCGACCACCGCGCCACACGGGTTCGCGGACGCCGAGCGGATCGGCGAGCTCGCGTGCGCGCTCCTCGACCGGGCGCTGGCAGACCGGCCGGGAGCGCTACGGCTCGTCGGCGTGAGCGTCTCCAACCTCGAGGCGCACCAGCAGCTCGTGCTGGGCTAGCTCAGGCGGCCGCGGGAGTGGCTTCGAGGTGCTGGTGCGAGGGGCAGTACTCGCGCTCGGGGAGCGGCGTGCGCTGGCACGGCTTGCCCTTGCGCGTGGTCGCGCGGCAGCGGGCGACCCCGCCGTCGAACGCGCCGGCCTCGATCTGCGCCTCGATGAAGTCGACCGCGGCGCCGATCCCCTCGCTCACGGCCCAGGCGACCTGCGCCTGCTGCGTGATGGGGAAGTAGCGCCGGATGTCCTGGAAGAGCGTCTTGTCCGGATTGGAGAAGTAGCGCGGATCCTTCGCGAGCCGCTCGACGCAGTCCTCGCACGCGGCGAGTACGTCGCGGCGGTACTCGAGCTGCTTGTCGACGCCGACGTACGGGTCGATCAGGTCCTTGATGCTGCGATAAATGGCTCTCGAGTATTGATACATACGCGCCGGGGAGTCGTCCTCTTCCTCGCTGTCGAGCTTACCTAGCCGCCATCCAAAAAGCCTGCAAATTTCTGTTAACCGCAGATTAAGTGGGTCGAAATCTGCGCCGGTCGGGCATCCTAACGCGGCCCTAGAGGCTGTTACAAACTTCCCGGTTCACCCTGTTACAAACTTCGCGCGCTCAGTTCGAGACTTCGCGCACGTACGCCGTGGGGAAGCCTTTCGACCGGGCGTTGGGAAGGGCGGCGTTCGCCTGGGACTCCGTGTCGTAGATCCCGGTGAACGTGACGTAGTAGCCCGGGTTCATGCTCGAGAAGTCCGAGGAGTTGAGGATCCCGACCTGGGAGAGCCCGTTGGTGCGCGCCTTGTTCGCCGCGGACTCGGCCTGGGAGCGGCCCTTGCTCGTCGGGACCGACTTGAGCACGACCGTGAATCCATCCTTGCTCGGCGGCCAGGTGACGTTGGAGCCCGTGGTCGTCGTGCCGAAGGTGGTGGTGCCGATCGTCGTGGTCGAGAACGTGGTCGTCGACGAGGTGGCGGTGGTCGTCGTCGGGGGATTGATCGTGATCGTCGGCGGCTGCGTCACGACGCCGACCGTGTCCGTCGTACCCGGGCTCGTCGAGACGACCGGGATCGACGTCGCCGGCTCGCTCGACTTCTCGTCGTCGGTCGCGGCGAGCGCGACGACGGCTCCCGAGATGAGGGCGACGAGCAGGAGCGCTGCCAGAGCTGCCCACAGCCAGACCGGCGAGTCGCGGCGCCAGACCTCGGCGTAGCGGCCGCCCACGAACGCGCCGGGCAGGCGGCGTCCGCACTCGAGGCAGTACTCCTGGTAGACGTCGTGCGGGGCGCCGCAGTTCGGACAGCGACCCGGTTCGGGAGGCGGGGGAGGAGGCGCCGCCTCCGGGGGCGGTGGAGGAGGCGGAGGCTCGACCACGTTAGTCCTCCTCGCCGGTCGACCAGCGGCGGATCAGCGTCTGGTCGAGATCTTCGGCCTGCGAGGGGAACTCGTCCGCCGCGACGGAATGGCCGCAGGCCGGGCAGAAATTCGTGTCCGCTGGGAGCGGCCCTCCGCAATGCGAGCAGGTCGACAGAGCCTTCGTGCCCGTGGCGGGACGCCCGCAGTGCGAGCAGAAGTGCCCGCCCGGGAGGAGCGGCGCGCCGCACACGCAGAGCTGCACGGCGCGCGTGCCGCGCGGCACCGCGCTCGCGGCGATCATGAGGCCGTCGAGCTCCAGCATCCGCTCTTCGATCGCCAGGACGTCGCCGGCGCGCTCGACCAGGAGCTCCGGGCGGAAGCGGTCTCGCCTCACCATCTCGACGGTCAGGCCGCCGACATCCCGTATCTCCCTCTCCCGCCTGCCGGCGAGCCAGCGCCGTTCGCGCCGCATCCGGCCGGGTGGCGGGAGCGGACTGACTCCGTCCGGCCATTCGGGGGTAGGCGGAGGGGGCGGCTCTGCGACGCCGGGCTCGATCTGCGGGCCGCGGCGAGGTCTTCGGACCCAGGGCATCTGGCTGCGAGTGTAACGCCCGCGACCGACGAGTTCGACTGCTTAGAGCGCGAGAACGACGAGTCGTTCTTCGGTCATCTCCCGCACGGCGTAGTGCGGGCCTTCCTTCGTGTTGCCCGACTCCTTGACGCCTCCGTAGGGCATCTGGTCGGCGCGGAAGGTCGGCGCCTCGTTCACCGTGATCCCGCCGAAGTCCAGTGCGGCGGCCGCAGCGAGTGCGGTCTTCACGTTGGCTGTGAAGATCCCGGCCTGGAGGCCGTACTCAGTGGCATTCGCGAGCTCGAACGCCTCCTCCGCGGAGTCGTAGGCAGAGACCGTGCAGAGCGGTCCGAAGACCTCCTGGCAGGAGACCTTCATGTCGGGCTTCACGTCGGCGAGGACGGTCGGTTGCACGAGGCCGTCGACGACCTCTCCGCCCGTCAGCACCGTGGCGCCGGCCGACTTGGCTTCTTCGACCCACGAGACGATCCGGTCGCGCGCGTCCTCGTCGATCACGGGGCCCACGTCGGTGTCCTCCTCGCCCGGGTCGCCGACCTTGAGCGCCTGGACCTTGGGGATGAAGCGAGAGACGAAGTCTTCGTAGGCGTCGCTCTGGACGTAGATCCGCTGCACGGAGATGCAGCTCTGCCCGGCGAAGGAGAAGGCGTTCGCGGCCAGCTTCGTGGCCGCCTCCTCGATGTCCGCGTCGGCCTCGACGACCACCGGTGTCGCGTTGCCGAGCTCGAGATTCACCCGCTTCTTCGCCGCGCGCTCGCGGATCTTCCAGCCGACCCCGGAGGAGCCGGTGAAGGTGATGAGCTTCACGCGCTCGTCCTCGACGATCACGTCTCCGATCTCGGCGGAGGGTCCGACGAGGACGTTGAGCCAGCCGGGCGGCAGGCCGGCCTCGGTTTCGAGCTCGCCGAGCAGGAGCGCGGAGAGCGGAGTCTGGCCGGCGGGCTTGAGCACTACGGCGCACCCTGCGGCGAGCGCGGGCGCGACCTTGTGGGCGACGAGGTTCAACGGGAAGTTGAAGGGGGTGATGGCGCCGACAATCCCGATCGGGATGCGCATCGTGTAGGCGACCTTCCCGACGCCCGCCGCGGAGGCGTCCATCGGGACGACTTCGCCCGAGAGCCGGCGTGCCTCGACGGCCGCCATCGTGTAGGTGGAGACCGCACGCTCGGCCTCGACCCGGGCCGCCTTCATCGGCTTCCCGGCCTCGGCGGAGATCGTCCGCGCGACCTCGTCGTGCCGCTCCTTGAGGAGGGCCGCGACCCGGTCGAGGATCGCGGCGCGCTCGTGCGCAGGCAGCGGCGAGCTCATCGCACGCTCCGCCGCATCGAGCGCCTTGCGCGCGTGCTCGGCGCCGGCCCGCGCGACGCGCGCCACGGTCTCGCCCGAGTAAGGCGAGTCGACGTCCTGCCACTCGCCCGTGTCGATCCATTCGCCGTCGAGGAGGAGCTTCCGCTCCTGAACGGTCACAGCCATAGGTGATCTATTCAACCATTACGCTGCCGCCCGTGGCGACCGAGATTCAGCGGGTCGGCGTGGTCGGGCTCGGGACGATGGGCGCCGGCATCGCGCAGGTCTGCATTCAGGCGGGCGTCGAGACCGTCGGGCGCGAGGTGACCGACGAGCTCGGCGAGCGGGCCCGGGAGCGCATCGCGCACTACCTGGGGCGCGGCGTGGAGAAGGGCCGGCTGACGGCGGGCGAGCGGGACACCGCTCTCGGGCGGCTGACCACGACCACGGAGCTCGCGGATCTGGCGGGCTGCGACCTCGTGATCGAGGCGGTCGTCGAGGAGCTCGACGCGAAGCGGGAGCTCTTCGCGGAGCTCGACCGGCTCCTCCCTTCGGCGATCCTCGCGACGAACACCTCTGCGCTGCCCGTGGGGGAGATCGCCGCCGCGGCTGAGCGGCCCGAGCGCGTCGTCGGCATGCATTTCTTCAACCCGGCACCGGTGCTCCCGCTGGTCGAGATCGTCCAGGCCGAAGCTTCCTCGGAGGAAGCGGTCACAGCGGCGTTCGCGTTCGCCGAGCGGATCGGCAAGAGGCCGATCCGCTGCGGCGACACGCCGGGCTTCGTCGTCAACCGCATCCTCATCCCGCTCCTGAACGACTGCGTGCGCGTACTCGACGAGGCGTCGGTCTCGCCCGAGGATCTCGACACGGCCATGACCGCGGGCGTGAACTGGCCGATCGGGCCGTGCGCGCTCATCGACCTCATCGGGGTGGACGTCCACGTCCACGCCTCCGAAGCGCTCTTCGAGGCACTCGGCGAGGAGCGCATGCTTCCACCCGCGCGGCTGATCGAGATGCAGGCGGGCGGCAAACTCGGACGCAAGACCGGCGAAGGCTTCTTCCGCTACGGCTAGACGTCCGGGCCCGGGCCTAGGATCAAAGCCCGGTGACGATGTGCGCAGTTTGCCGGAGGAACCTGCTCGCGGGCGAGAGCTTCCGCACCTGGCAGGTTCGGCACCAGCAGACCGGCCGGCGGATCGTGTGCCTCCTCTGCGAGACCGACGCCGTCCGCGAAGGGTGGCAGAGAAGCGCCGATCCACTGCGCCATGAGAACGCGACCGGGCTGCGCGGTTCGGTTCACCGGGTGGCTTAGGCCCTACGCCGCAAGGCGCGGGCCCGAGCGGCACCAGCCGGCATCGGGATGGCGCTTCGCGACCTCGGCCCAGATCGAGTCCGCCTCCGCAGGGGAGAGGAGGTCGAGGTCGATCGCGTGCCGCGTGGCCGCCACGGCGGCCAGGATGTGGTGGCGGTACATGCGCTCTCCGCCGGGAACCCGCATCGATGCGACGGCGAGCGTGTCCAGCCGCGCGGCGAGAAGGCGAACGGTACGGTCGTGGCGGAGGGTCTCGTCCATGAGGGCTGCCTCGGAAGCGGCGGATCCTAGTACGCCGGCTGGACGGCGACTCCTTCCCGGCGCGCGCACTCTGCTTACAAATTCATGAAGAAAGATTCACCGCCGCAAGCCATATTTCGTCTCGAGCACATGCGGCGTTGGGTGGTGTTGATCGTGGCGGTGGCGGTCGCGGCCTCGATGGCCGGCGCTGCGCATGCTTCCGTGGCCAAGACCTCCGGTGCCGTTTCGCTGCAGCTGAAAGACGGCGCAGGGCTCGCCAAGGTCCGCAACCGCGGAACGTTCTTCGGGCGCGTCAGGCGCGGGAAGATCGTCGCTACCCCGAACGTGCACGTGAACGGCTGCGAGTCCCGCGGGGAGACGAACGGCAACATGATCCGCTGCAAGGGCCGCGAGATCACCTTCAACACCTTTGGTGCCGAGAAGTGGCGGCTGCGGCTACGCGGGCGCGGCATCTCCGGCTCGGGGTTCGTGCACGGCTGCCTCGTGCTCGACGGGCGCGAGACGGGGCCGACCGGGACGTACCAGCGCGGAGACGCGGATCCGAAGCCGTGGCCGCGCGAGCGCAGGCGTTTCGCGCTCGGCAGCGGCAGCTGCTGACGCTGCTCCCGCAGACCACCCGGCGGGTTTGGCAGGATACTCGGACGTGACTCGCGCTCAAGGCCACTCCATCCTCGTCGTCGAGGATGAGCCGAGCATCGCGTCCTTCGTGAGCATGTATCTCGAGAAGGCGGGCTTCGTCGTGCGCAAGGCCGACACCGGGGCCGGCGCGATCGAGCAGGCCGATGCAGAGGCACCCTCGCTCGTCATCCTCGACCTCATGCTTCCCGACCTGGACGGCATCGACGTGTGCCGGCGGATCCGGCAGCGCTCAGACGTCCCGATCCTCATGCTGACCGCGCGCGACGACGACATCGACAAGATCATCGGCCTCGAGGTCGGGGCCGACGACTACCTGACGAAGCCCTTCAACCCCGGCGAGCTTGTCGCCCGGGTGAAGTCGGTGCTGCGGCGGGCGAACCCGGAGCGGCGGGAGCTGCAGAGCGCCTCGCTCCAGCACGGCGAGCTCAAGATCGATGCCGGCCGAAGGGAGGTCACCGTCGCCGGTGAGGAAGTCCAGCTCGCCCCGAAGGAGTTCGACCTCCTCTGGGAGCTGCTCGACCACCGAGGGCTGGTGCTCACGCGTGACCAGCTGCTCGAGCGGGTCTGGGGATACACATTCGCGGGCGACACCCGCACGGTCGACGTGCACGTGCGGCAGCTGCGGCGGAAGCTCGGCGACGCCTCGCCCATCGTCACCGTGTGGGGCGTGGGCTACAAGGTCTCCGTAGAGCCCAAGGTCGCCCAAGCCTCGTAGGCAGCCGGTGCGCTCGCTGCGCTACCGCATCCCGGCTGTCTTTCTCGTCGGAGTGCTGGTCGCATCCGCAGTGGCGGCGGTGCTCGCGGTGCGGCTGTTCCAGGACTACACGCGCGACCGCACACTGGCCGAGCTCCGGCGCCAGGCCCAGGGGCTCGCCGAGCTCTACCAGGAGCAGGCAATCCGGAGCGTGGACGAGGCGCGCAGGGCTCCCGGCTTCGCCGCGCCGATCCTCGAGCAGGCGACGGGCTCGCGCATCTACTACGCGGGCGTCGAGATCTTCCCCGGCGAGAAGTCGGGGCTGCGCCAGCTTCCGCTTTCGCTGCTCGACCAGTCGCAGCTCGAGTCCGGCCAGGTACAGACCTTCGAGTTCACGCCGCCGGATACTGACCGCACGTACTTCGCCGCCGCCTACCCGATCACGCTCAACGGCGACACCTTCGGCGCGCTCGTCGTCGCCAAGCCGCGCGCCGAGCTGCAAGAGCGCTGGGTCGTCCTCCTCAAGCGCATGGCAATCGCGCTCCTCGTCGGGCTCGGCGTGGCGGGCGGGCTGGTCTGGTACCTCTCGAGGCGGCTGACGAAGCCGGTGCTCGCCCTTTCACGGGCGGCCGACGAGGTGGCCGCAGGCCGCTACGATGCCGAGCTGCCGCAGGCGCGCTCGAAGGACGAGATCGGCCACCTCACCGAGCGCTTCGCGGAGATGACCGGGAAGCTCGCCGAGTCGCAGCGCCGCGAGCGCAACTTCCTCATGGTCGTCTCCCACGAGCTGCGCACGCCGCTGACCGCGATCCGCGGGCACGTCGAGGCGCTGCGGGAGGGCATCGCCCAGGACGAGGAGACGCAGGAGGCGTCGCTCCGGGTGATCGGAGCGGAGACGGACCGGCTCACCCGGCTCGTCGGCGACGTGCTCGACCTGGCGCGCATGGAGGCGCACCAGTTCACCCTCGAAGAGGAGGAGGTGGAGCTGAGGCGCCTGCTGGAGCAGGCATACGAGAGCTTCGGCGAGGAGGCCCGGCGCCGGGGGATCGAGTACGAGTGTTCACTCGGGGCCGACCCCGTCCTGGACACGGACGGCGACCGCGTGCTGCAGATCGTCTCCAACCTCCTCGACAACGCGTTCGCGTGGACGCCGGATGGCGGCCGCATCGACCTTGATCTCAGCGCGAGCAACGGGACGATCTCGATCTCGGTCGCCGACTCGGGCCCGGGGATCGGCCCAGAGGAGCGGGAGCGGATCTTCCGCCCGTTCTGGTCCCGCGCGGGCGAAGGGACCGGCCTCGGGCTCCCCATCGCGCGCCAGCTCGCACACGCGCTCGGGGGTGAGCTCATGCTCGAGTCGCAACTCGGGAAGGGATCCCGCTTCGAGCTCAGGCTGCCGGCCAGCCCTGCGGGCCGGCGCTAGGCGCCGGGGCTCTGGCGCTGAATCGGGTAGACCGACGCGGCGCGCTCGGCCCGGTCGTCCAGGGCGCGCTCGATGCGATCGAGGACGCGCTCCATGCGGTCGAGCCGCTTTTCGACCCCGCGCCAGCCGGAGGTGATGAGGTCGACGAGCAACGCGAGGTCCTCGACGCGTGCCTGGCGTTCGGAAGCGAGGTCGGTCTGCAGCCGCTCGAGGCGGCGAATGGCCTGCCCCGACAGGCCGCGCACCTCGGCGAGGTGGCGCGCCACGGGGAGCACCTCTTCGCGCAGGCCCTTCTGGAGGGACGCGTCGAGCCGCTCCGGGATTCCCGTTTCGAGCTCGGCAGTGGTCAGCGCAAGGGCTTCGAGCCCCGCCCGCGCACGCTCGAGCAACGCCTGCAGGGCTGCGTCGTCGGGGCGCTCCTCGCTGCTCTGGGCGAGCCGCATCCGAGCTCTTTCGATGGCATCGCGGTCCACGGTCATGACTCTAACCTTCAACCCGGATGTCGGCATGAGGACGTCTGAGCTTGACTACGAGCTCCCTCCGGAGCTCATCGCGCAGCGTCCCCGGGAGCGCCGAGACGAGTCGCGGCTGCTCGTTTTCAGCCGGGCGACCGGCACCGTCGAGCATCGGCAGTTTCGCGACATCGGGTCCTGCGTCGCCGAGGGGACGCTCGTCGTCGTGAACGACACGCGGGTGCTTCCCGCGCGGCTCATGCTCGAGCGTCCGACGGGTGGCCGCACCGAAGTCTTGCTGCTCGAGCGGATCGAGGGCGAGGTGTGGGAGGCGCTCGCGCGGCCGAGCCGGCGACTTCGCGAGGGGATGCGGCTGGGCCCCGTCGAGCTGCTGGAATCGCTGGGCGAGGGGCGCTGGCGCTTGCGGCTCGCGGGCGAGCCGGACGGCGAGGCGCCGCTGCCGCCGTACATCACCGAGCCGCTCGAGGACGCCGAGCGCTACCAGACCGTGTACGCGCAGGAGGGCGGCTCGGCAGCTGCACCGACGGCGGGGCTCCACTTCACGCCGGAGCTGCTCGCGTCGCTCGCCGTCGAGCGGGTGACGCTTCACGTCGGGCTCGACACCTTCAGGCCGGTGACTGCCGAGAGGCTCGAGGAGCACCGGCTGCACAGCGAGCGGTACGAGGTGGGCGAGGAGGCGTGGGCGCGGATCGAGGCCGCACCGCACGTGACCGCGGTGGGGACGACGAGCGTGCGGGTGCTCGAGTCGCTGGCGCGCGGGGCCCCACTGGTGGGACGCACCGAGCTGTTCGTCACACCTGGATTCGAGTTCCGGCGGGTGGACTCGCTGGTGACGAACTTCCACCTGCCGCGCTCGTCGCTCCTCGCGCTCGTGATGGCGTTCGCCGGGGTTGAGGAGACGCGGCGCCTCTACGAGATCGCGATCGAGGAGCGGTATCGCTTCTATTCGTTCGGCGACGCGATGCTGATCTTGTGAGGGGCCACCCCGTGCCTCCACCCGCTTCGAGCGTAGCCAGCCAAGATTCACCTGTGGTGCGCGCAATGCGACAAGACGGAAGAAGGTCCTCCGCATGAGCTTCGACCTCGTCGCGACCGGCGGCGAAGCGCGGGCGGGGGTCCTCCACACCGCGCACGGCGACGTGCCCACGCCGGCCTTCATGCCCGTCGGCACCAAGGGCACCGTGAAAGGACTCGACCCCGAGCGGCTGCGCGAGCTCGGCACGACGATCCTCCTGGGCAACACGTACCACCTCCACTTCCGTCCCGGCGAGGAGCTCGTCGAGGCGATGGGCGGCCTGCACCGCTTCATGGCCTGGGACGGCCCGATCCTCACCGACTCCGGCGGCTTCCAGGTCTTCTCCCTGCGCGACACCATCACCGGGGTGGACGAGGATGGCGTCACGTTCCGTTCTGTCTACGACGGCAAGGAGGCGCGCTTCACACCAGAGCTTGCCGCCGGCATCCAGCGCCGCCTCGGCTCCGACATCGCCATGTGTCTGGACGTCTGTCCGCCTCCCGACGTGACGCGACAGGAGCTCGAGGCCGCCACCGCTGCGACGACGCGTTGGGCGACGCGCCAGCTCGAGGCGCCGCGCGCACCGGGCCAGCTCGTTTTCGGGATCAGCCAGGGCGGCACCGATCCCGAGCTGCGCCGCCGGTCCACGGAAGAGATCGCCGCACTAGGGTTCGACGGCCACGCCCTCGGAGGGTTGAGCGTGGGGGAGGACCGCGAGGCGATGCTCGAGACGGTCGGCTGGGCGGCCCCGCTTTTGCCTGTCGAGCGGCCGCGGTACTTCATGGGCATCGGGGACCCGGCCGGCATCCTGGAGGTCGTCGAGCGCGGGATCGACATGTTCGACTGCGTGTTGCCCACGCGGCTCGGCCGCACCGGCTCGGCGCTCACGTGGGAAGGGCGGCTCAATCTCAAGAACGCCCGGTTCGCCCGGGACGAGCGGCCGCTGGACGAAAGCTGCTCCTGCTCGGCCTGCCGGCGCTTCACGCGCGCCTATCTCCGCCATCTCATCAATCAACAGGAGCTGCTCGGCTTGATACTTTTGTCCGAGCACAACGTCAGGTTTCTGCTCGATTTGACCGCCGGAGCGCGGGCTTCCATCGAGCGCGGCGAGTTCGGCTCCTACAAGACGGCCGCCCTCGAGCGTCTCGACTCGGCGGCCTTTGCGGCAGGCGAGGAGGTCTCTCGGTGAGTGGTGGTTTCTTAGTTCTGCTTCTTGCGATGTTCGGCTTCATGTACTTCCTGCTGGTCAGGCCACAGCGCCAGCAGCAGAGAAGGCATGCGGATCTGCTTGCCTCCCTCAAGCCCGGGGACGAGGTCGTCACGGCCGGCGGAATCTACGGCGAGGTCGTCCAGCTCGACGCCGAGCGCGTGATGCTCGAGATCGACGAGGACGTGCGCATCGCGGTCGCCCGCCGCGCGATCGCGTCCGTCGTCCCGCCCGAGGAGCTCGAGCGCCTCGAGTCCGCCGACGAGGCGGAGTCCGTGGACGCCGACTCGGCCGATCCCGTCACGGCCGACGAGCCGTTGACCGCCGAGGAGCGGGACGCGGCCCGGAACTAGCCGGCAGGGCTTTCGCGAGTGCGTCGCTACCTCCTCATCCTCACTGCGATTCTGGCCGCCGTCGCCGGGGTTGTCGTGCTGGCGCTCTTCCGCTCGCCGACACTCGGCCTCGACCTCCAGGGAGGCCTCGAGGTCATCCTCCAGGCGAAGGCGCCGCAGGGCAGGGAGATCACGCAGGAGGACCTCGACCGCTCGATCGAGATCATGCGCCAGCGCATCGACAAGCTCGGCGTGTCCGAGCCGGTCATCACGCGTCAGGGCAACGACCAGATCTCGGTGCAGCTCGCCGGCGTCCATGACGCGGGGCGCGCGGCCGAGATCATCGGCCAGACCGCGCAGCTGCAGTTCTTCGACCTCCAGGCCGACGCGCTTCCGCCGACCGCAGGCTCGAGCGGCCAGATCAACGCCTCGCCCCAGCTCCTGCCCCTGCTCTCAGGGCAGCAGGAGGCCGCCAAGACGGGCACGCCGACGCAGTGGTACCTGTACTCCGAAGACAAGAAGCGGCTCGCGGGCCCGAGCGAGACGAAGGAAGACATCCTCAAGCAGTTCGGCGGCGAGCAGCCCGAGGGCTCCAAGTTCTACGCGGTGCCGGAGGGAAAGATCATCCTCACCTGCTCCGACACCGCGACGCTCTGCCCCGGGGTGGGGGTGCCCGCCGCGGGCGCGACCTATTACTACCTCTACAAGTACGAGCCGAACAATGCGACGAAGCCGATTCCGGAGCTCACCGGTAACGACCTGAACGCCGACGGAACCGACTGGACGTTCGGCTCGGGCAACGAGCCCATCGTGGAGCTCGACTTCACGAACAGCGGCGGCGACAAGTTCCACGACATCACGCGCGAGCTCTATCAGCGCGGCCAGAACCTCGCGAACCTCGCCGGCCAGCCGGGCAACTCCGACTTCTCGCAGAGCTTCGCAATCGTGCTCGACGGCGAGATCCGCTCCTTCCCGCGCATCGACATCGCCGACTCGCTGCTCTCCGACGGAATCGCCGGAGGGCGCGCGCAGATCACGGGCCTCGACTCGATCCAGGAGGCGAAGGACCTCGCCCTCGTCCTCCAGACGGGTGCACTGCCCGTGGAGTTCGTCCAGGTGCAGCGCGAGGACATCTCGGCGACCCTCGGCGAGGACTCGCTCCACCAGGCGCTCATCGCCGGCATCGGCGGACTCCTCGCGGTCGCGTTCTTCCTGCTCCTCTTCTACCGCTT
>JAICVP010000306.1 GCA_025935275.1 Thermoleophilia bacterium | reverse complement strand
TTCCCCTACGAGATCGTCGCGGCCCTGGGCGAGCTGGGCCTCATGGGTCTCCCGATTCCCGAAGAGCACGGAGGAGGCGGCGGCGACACCCTCGCCTACGCAGTTGCGATCGAGGAGCTGACGCGTATCGACTCCTCCGTGGCGATCACCGTCGCGGCGCACACGTCGCTCGGGACCATGCCCATCCTCCTGTTCGGCTCCGACGAGCAGAAGAGCCGGTGGCTGCCGGATCTCGCCTCGGGGCGCCGGCTCGCCGCGTTTGGGTTGACCGAGCCCGACGCCGGCTCCGACGCTGGGGCGACCCGGACGACGGCGGAGCTTCGCGACGGCAGCTGGGTCGTGAACGGCTCGAAGATCTTCATCACGAACGCGGGCACCGACGTGACGGCCTTCGTGACGATCACGGCGCGGACGGGTGAGGATGAGATCTCCAACGTGGTCGTCCCAAACGGCACCGCGGGCTACGAGATCTCTGCGCCGATGCGAAAGATGGGCTGGCGCGCATCGGACACGCGCGAGCTCTCGTTCCGCGACTGTGCGGTTCCGGAGGATCATCTCCTCGGCGAGCGCGGCGCGGGCCTGCGCCAGTTCCTGGAGATTCTCGACGGCGGCCGGATCTCGGTGGCGGCGATGGGCCTCGGGCTCGCCCAGGGCGCGTTCGACCTGGCCTCGGCGTACGCCCGGGAACGGCAGCAGTTCGGGCAGCCGATCGGCAAGTTCCAGGCGATTCAGTTCCTGCTCGCCGACATGGCGACCGAGGTCGAGGCGGGCCGGAACCTCGTCTACAAGGCGGCGTGGCTCAAGGATCGGGGGCGGCCGTTCGCGCAGGCCGCGGCGATCGCGAAGCTCTACACGGGCGAGCTGGCGAACCGCGTCGTCAACGCGGCCGTGCAGATCCACGGTGGTTACGGATTCATGGACGAGTACGCGGTGTCACGCCTCTACCGCGATCAGAAAGTGCTCGAGATCGGCGAGGGCACGAACGAGATCCAACGGCTCGTGATCGCACGCGGTCTCGGCTTCTAGTTGGGGCCACCCCAAACCACCACCCGCTTTCCAGCGTACTCCGCAAACTCACACGCGTGGCGCGCACGCTGTGCCAGGTCCGCTCCGCAGGCGAGGAGAGATAGTGCCTTGCCCGAGCGCTCTGCTCCGGTAGCATCCGCGCGTCTCTTCTAGGGAGGTTGCGCATGCCGCTTTTCATGGACGTACACAACATGGACGGAGGCGTCTCCTGCGACGCCGTTCGCGATGCCCACGCCAAGGACGTCGCCATTCAGGGCGACCACGGCGTCAACTACAAGAGCTACTGGGTGAGCGAGGCCGAGGGCAAGATCTTCTGCCTCGTCGAGGCGCCGGACGCCGAGACCGCCGCCCGCGTTCACCGCGACGCGCACGGCCTCGAGGCGGACGAGATCTACGAGGTCATCGAGGGCTCGTAGCAGCGGCACGCCTCTACGCCGGCTCGTCCGGCTTCTCGTACGCGACCTGGAAAGGCGAGTTCTACCCGGCCGATTCGAAGCCGGCTGATTTTCTGCGCTTTTACGCGAGCAGGGTGAACACGGTGGAGCTGAACTCGACCTTCCGCCGGCTTCCCGCCGAGGACCAGTTCGAGCGCTGGGCCGACCAGACCGAGCCCGGATTCAAGTTCGCGGTCACGCTCGCCCGCCGCGTGACGTCCTTCGGCCGCGTCGAGGGCGTGGACGCGGCCGCGCAGACGATCTCGAAGCTGGGCGACCGGCTCGGCCCGGTGCGGATCAAGGTGCTGCAGGCGCGCGACGACGGCTTCCTGCGGCTGCTGCTCGACTCCCTCGAGCCCACGATGCGGTGGGCGCTCGACTTCCGGCACGAGTCCTGGCTGCAAGAGGAGATCCAGGCGCGCCTCGACGAGCGCGGGGTCGCGCGGGTCGACGCCGAGGAGGGCGGCGCCGATTTTCGCTACCTCCGCCTCCGCAACCCTCCCTATTCCGACGACGACCTGGCCGCTGAAGCAAAGCGCATCGAGCTCCTGCTCGCGCGCGCGCTCGACGTCTTCGCCTATTTCCAGCACGAGGACGAGCCCACGGCCCCGCGCTACGCGGAGCGGCTGCTCGAGCTCGTCAGCGGTCCTGCAGCCGGATGACGAAGCGGAGGGCCTGCCAGGTCTCGTCGATCGCGCAGCTCTTGTTGTCGACGAGGCCGGCATCGAGCCCCGTCTTCTGAACGGCCTCGAAGGTCAGGTCAGTCGAGACTCCGGCTGCCTTCTTCGGCCAGGCGACCCAGAGGCCCCCCGCGGGCGCGAGGCGGCGCGCAAGCGACGTGAAGGCGCGCGTCAGCTCGCCCTGCCTCCTCGCGAAGAGGACCGCGACATCGAACTCGCCTCGCAGTCTCGGCGTGATCCCGAGCACGTCGGCAAAGCCTGCCGGTGCCTTCACGAGAGCGACGCGCGAGCCCTCCTTGATCCCGAGCTTCTTCGGGAGCGGCGTCGAGGAGTAGTCCTTGTGCACGCTGCGAATCTAGCGAGCGAGGGAAGAAAGCACC
>JAICVP010000266.1 GCA_025935275.1 Thermoleophilia bacterium | reverse complement strand
CGCACCGAAGACGTACATCCTCGGCCGCGGCAAGAGCGGAAGGTGGAAGACGTCGCCCGCGAGCTCCGGCTCCGTCCGCTGGCCGGCCGCCACGACGTGCGCCCCGGAGACGCCGACCTCGAGCTCGACCGGCCGCTCGGCGGCGAGCGCCTTCCGCAGCTCCCCCACGACCGCGAAGTCGACCGGGCCGATGAGGATCCGCACGGTGCCGCCGCAGGGGAGTCCGACCTCGAAGGCCGTCTCGTCCTCGATGCCGTATTCGACGAGCCGGGCAGCCTCGCCGGCCAGGACCGCCCGGGCCTCCTCGTAGACGGCGGGCTCGACGCACCCGCCCGTGACGGAGCCGGCGATATCGCCGCGCTCGTTCACCGCCAGGGCCGCGCCGGGCTCACGCGGCGTCGACCGCTCCGTCTCGACCACGATCGCCCAGGCCGCCCGCAGGCCCGCCTCGCCCCAGGCCGCCAGCGTGTCGAGGATGTCTCTCACTCGTAGAAGGTAAGCACGGCGAGGATCACGTAGAACCCAACGAGTGCGAGCCCCTCGAAGGCGACCGCCTCCCCGTCCTGCGTCACCTGCCAGACGGAGATGGCCATGAGGAGCAGCGCGACGACGTAGACGGCGGGCAGCAGGAAGGTCAGATGCGTGTCGAGGAAGAGCGAGAGGAGGACGAGGACCGGGAAGAGGAACGCGGCGATCTGCGCGACCGAGTTCTTCACCACGGAGATCGCGAGGTCGTTCTGGCCCTTCGCGGCGAGCGTGATCCCGACGACATTCTCGACCGCGTTGCCGGCGATTCCCACGATGACGAGCCCGGTGAACTCCTCCGAGATTCCGAGCGACTCGATCGCCGGCGCGAGCGCGCCGACGAACCAGTCCGAGACGAATGCGGCGGCCACACCGGCAGCGGCGAGCAGCCCGATGGCGAGCGGGAGCGGGATGCGCCCGTGCGTGACGCCGGTCGGCTCCCGATCGCGCAGGTAGTAGAAGACCCACACGCCGTACACGGCGAGCAGGACGACAGCGCCGACCACCGAGATCGCCACCTGGTGCTCGCTCGCCCGGTCGCCCGCGCGGTCGGAGACGCCGAGCACCGAGATCATGAACACGGCGAGGAGGAGCAGCGTGGCCGTGTCGTTCGGGAGCCGCCGGCCGAACTTCATCGTCCCCCCCGCCGCGCGGGCCCCGGCCAGGATGACCAGGCCGAGGACGAGCAGCGCGTTCGCGAAGAGCGAGCCGAGAATCGAGTACTGCGCGACGACGAGCTCGCCCGCAGAGAGCGCGAAGAGGACGACGAAGAGCTCGGGCAGGTTGCCGAGCGTCGACTGCAGGACTCCGGTCAGCGCAGGGCCGAACCGCTCGCCGACCGCCTCTGTCGAGAAGGAGACGACCCAGGCGACTCCGGCCAGAGCGAGGGCACCGACGAGGAAGACCGCCACGTCCGAGCCGCCGCCGTACTCGAGCGCGCCCGTAGTCACGACGATGAGCGCCACGATTCCGAGCAGCAGGCGCTCGCGCGTGGTCAAAGACGCCAGCATGAAAGGATCCTTTCATGCGGACCCTGTTCGCGAACGCGTACGTCGTCACGATGGACGACGCCGGCACGGAGCTTCCCAACGGCTGGATCCTCGTGGACGACGGCTTCGTGGACTCGGTCGGCGAAGGCAACCCGCCGCCCGCGGAGGCCTTCGAAAACCTGGGCGGCGCGCTCGTCACGCCCGGCCTCGTCAACACGCACCACCACCTTTACCAGACACTCACGCGCACCCGGGCGCAGCAGTCCGACCTCTTCAACTGGCTGCGCGAGCTCTACCCGCTGTGGAGCCGCGTCGACCGCGATGCCGAATACGCGGCGGCGCGCACCGGCCTCGCCGCGCTCGCCCTGGGCGGCTGCACGACCGCGTTCGACCACCACTACGTCTTCCCCCGCGGCCAGAAAGGCCTGGTCGAAGCGGAGATCCAGGCGGCGCGCGAACTGGGAGTCCGGCTGATCGCCTCACGCGGGTCGATGGACGTGGGCGAGTCCGACGGCGGTCTCCCGCCCGACGAGCTCGTCGAGGACGCCGACGACGTGCTCGCCGACACCGAGGGCCTCTTCGCGCTCCACGAGCCGGGGCCGGGCGCCTGGACGCAGATCGTCGTAGCGCCCTGCTCCCCGTTCTCGGTCTCGAAGCGGCTGATGCGCGAATCGGCCGACCTGGCGAGGCGGCTCGGTATGCGCCTGCACACGCACCTCGCGGAGACCGTCGAGGAAGAGGAGTACTGCCAGGGGCTCTTCGGCTGCCGGCCGGTCGAGTACCTCGAGCAGGTCGGCTGGCTCGAGGACGACGTCTGGTGCGCGCACTGCGTGCACCTCTCCGGGGAAGACGTGGGCCGCTTCGGCTTGGCGGGCACCGGAGTCGCGCACTGCCCGACCTCGAACATGCGCCTGGGCGCGGGGATAGCGCCCGTCGCTGAGATGCGCCAGGCGAAGGTTCCAGTCGGCCTCGGCGTGGACGGCTCCGCCTCCAACGAGCGCGGCGACCTCCTGCACGAGGTCAAGCAAGCGCTGCTCGTGGCCCGCGCGCGCGGCGGCCCCGCAGCGATGACTGCACGCGACGCTCTCCGGCTCGGGACCCGGGGCGGCGCCCAGGTGCTCGGCCGCGACGACATCGGCTCCCTCGAGCCGGGCAAGTGCGCGGACTTCGCGGTCTGGCGGACCGACCGGCTCGAGTTCGCGGGCGCCGACGATCCCGTCGCCGCGCTCGTCCTCTCGGCGCCGCACCGGGTCGACCGCCTCTACGTCGGCGGCGAGGTCGCCGTCCGCGACGGCCACCTCACGCACGCCGAGGAGCAGGAGATCGCAGCCGAACACCGCCTCCAGGCGCAAAGATTCCTGGCGTGAGCGCTTCCCTCTCCACCCACGTCCTCGACACCGGGCGCGGCGAGCCGGCGAGCGGCGTGCTCGTCGAGCTCTTCCAGGGG
>JAICVP010000231.1 GCA_025935275.1 Thermoleophilia bacterium | reverse complement strand
GGTCGACCACGATGCCCTGACGGTGGTCGTAAGCGCGTCCTCTGCGGAGAGCCTCGAGCGCATCCCCGACACCGGGCGCGAGGGCCAGGCCGCGGCCGAGCGCGTCACCGACACACTCGATTCGCCGGGCCTCGTGCCGCCCGGCGACGTAGCGGGGCCTACCGACCGCACTACCACTCTCTTTGCCGCGCTCGCCTGCTTCGCTCTCGGTCTGCTCTCGCTCCTGGGCCTGGTCGCCGTCCTCAGCCGTCATGGGAAGGACTGGCCGTACGTGGCACTCGTCGTCGTCCCGGCCGCCCTCCTTCTCCTCTCTGGAGTACTCGGCTACAGGCTCTGGCGCGACCCGTATTCGCGCTAGGGTCAGGCCGATGGCCGAGATCCCGCCCGAGGCTCGCGCCCTGCTCGAGTCCGACGCGCTTGCGCACCTCGTCACGCTCAACCCCGACGGCAGCCCCCAGGTCACGTGCATCTGGGTGGGTCTCGACGGGGACGAGATCGTCGCCGGCCACCTCTTCCCCCAGCAGAAGCTCAAGAACATGGAGCGCGACCCACGCGTTGCCCTGTCGGTCGAGAGCAAGGAGGCGAACGAGATGGGCCTGCGCCACTACCTCGTCGTTCACGGCCGAGCCCGCGTCACCGAGGGCGGCGCACCGGAGCTCCTGCAGGAGCTGGCGCAGACCTACCTCGGGCCGGGCACGAAGTTCCCGCCCATGCCGGATCCCCCGCCGGGCCGCGTGACCCACATCACGCCCGAGCGCTTTGGCGGCGTCGGCCCCTGGGCCGGCGGCTAGCGCGGCGTCAAGACGACCGAGCGGAAGAGCCGGTACGCCGTCGGCTCGAAGCCCATGCTCGGCCAGAAGCGGCCCGCGAGGAGGTTCGCCGAGCGCCAGTCGGTGATGCAGGCGCGGTAGCCCTGTTCCCAGGCCCAGGCCAGCGCGTACCTCGTCAGCGCTGTGCCGACGCCCAGGCCGCGCGCGCCACGGGCAGTCGCTGCGATCGTGAGCTCCGTCTCCTCCTCGCCCGCCCGCTCGAGGAGGAGGTGGCCGAGCGGCTCGCCGTCTCGCTCGGCGACGAAGTACGTCACGCCGTCCTCGGCGAGGTACTCGGCGTACGAGGCGCGCGCCTCCTCTTCGGGCGGGGCAGGCGCGCCGGCCCACGTGGGGGCCGAGGCCTGGTGATCGAAGATGACGTAGGCCAGCTCCATGGCGATGTCGAGGTCCGCCGGGCTCCCGATCCGCAACGAGAAGCCCTCGGGCTCCGGAACGGCCTCCTGCTGCAGGGCCCGCCGGCCGTGCACCTGCTGCTGGGCGAAGGAAAGGCTGTACCAGGCGACCAGCACCTCCTCTGACGCCGGGACGACGACGTAGTGGTCGAGATAGCCGGCCTCGACCCACGCCGCTGCCGCCACGCTGTAGAGCTCGCGGTAGAGAGAAGGATCCTCGCCTGCCGCGATGCCGTGGTCTTGGAGCGCCGACCAGGCGTGCCGGCCGCGGACGTCGCTCTCGCTCAGAGCAGCCACGAGCCTGCCCGCGAACGCGCCGTCGCGGACCGCTTCTGCGCCCACCTTGCCGTCATCCTCGACGCGCCCGAGCCCGAGCGCCAAGCTAGCTCGCGATGGATTCGCGCTTGCGGGCGGGATGAGCCGCATGGCCTGATAGGAAAACGCCCGCGCCGCGGAATGTAAAGCCGGCTGCGGCGTCAGATCGATCGGGTAGAACGCACTGCATGAAGTGGAAGTTCTGGCAAGTGGAGGAGCCCGCCGAGCCCTTGGCCGTCGAGGAGCCGGCCGTCCCGGACCCCGAACCGGAGCCGGAGCCCGCGCCTGCGGCGGTCGTCGAGCCCGAGCCTCGGCCTGAACCCGAACCGTCCGAGTCGGAGCCCGAGCCCGAACCGGAGCCGGAGCCCAAGGTACCGGCACAGATCTCGCTGACGATCGACGAGGCCAAGGGCGTGATCAAGGAGGCCGGTGGCGACGTCATCCAGGTCGGATTCCTCGCGAGCGCCTACCGGCGCCAGTTCCAGGAAGACCCGCAAAGCGCCGAGACGGCCGCGTCGCGCAAGAAGCTCCGCGAGCTCGTGGGGCAGCGGCTCAAGGACCGCGGCCTTTTGGCTTCGGACGGCGTCCTCGAGCTCCGCGACTAACGCGGGCCCAGGGGGTCGGCTCTTGTCCGTCCCGCCTTGCTTCAGCTCGACGAAGACAACGTCGGTCGGCATGAACAAAGGCCCGCGTGTGCGGGCCTCGGGAAGTAGCGGGGGCAGGATTTGAACCTGCGACCTCCGGGTTATGAGCCCGGCGAGCTACCTGGCTGCTCCACCCCGCGTCGCGAGGGCAAGGATAGCATCCGTCCCATGCCCTGGTGGACCTGGGTCTCCCTCGCGTTCTTCGCCGCCTGCGTCCTCGCGGCGAGCATCGTCGCGCTCACCATGCTGCGCTCCCTGATGCGGCTACAGAGCGTGGGCGAGCGCCTCCAGGCCGCCTTCGAAGACCTCTCCGTGAAGAGCGAGGAACTCGAGCGCCGCGCCGCACGCGCGAGTTCCAGGGTCGAGTCCGCCGAGCCGCATTTCGCGCACCTGCGCGTCTCGCTCGACCGCTTCTCGGTCCTCACTTGGGCGATCGGCGACATGGCCAAGACCGTCGCCCGTCTGCGCAGCGCGCTGCTCGTCCAGAAGTGACGCGAGTCGCGGCAGTCGACATCGGCACGAACTCGACGCGGCTCCTCGTGGGCGAGGTCGAGGCCGATTCGGTGAGGGAGCTCGACCGCCGGCTCGAGATCACGCGCCTCGGCGAGGGCGTGGACGAGCGGCGGATCCTTCTCCCCCAGGCGATCGCCAGGGTGCGAAACGTCCTCGCCGACTATCGGCGCGCGGCCGAGGCGGCGGACGCGGCGCGAACCCTCGCGTTTGCGACCAGCGCGGTCCGCGACGCCGAGAACGGCGAAGCGTTCCTCGGCGAGGTCGAATGGAGCTACGGGTTCACGACCCGGCTGCTGAGCGGCCACGACGAAGCGCTCCTCACCTTCCGCGGAGTCTCCAGCGGCCGGAAGGTCGCGACGGGCACCCTCGTCATCGACGTCGGCGGCGGGTCGACCGAGCTCATCCTGGGCGGACCTGAGGGCGTGGCCTTCCACACCAGCCTCGACCTCGGGTGTGTCCGCCTGACCGAGCGCTTCGGCACGGACTTCGAGGCAGCCGCGGCCCACGTGCGGCAGGTCCTCGCCCCGATCGAGCTCGACAGGGACGGAGCGATCGGCGTGGCCGGGACGATCACGACCATCGCGACCCTCGACCTCGGGCTGGACGACGAGGACCCCGAGGTCGTCCACGGCCATGTGCTCTCCAGAGAGACCGTGGCGGGCTGGACCGGGCGCTTCGAAGAGATGACGGTCGAGGAGATCCGCGCGCTCCGCGGCATGCACCCCGAACGGGCGCCGGTGATCGCGGCCGGGGCGGTCGTCGTCCGAGAGACGCTCGACCACTTCGGCCTGGAAGAGCTCGAG
>JAICVP010000230.1 GCA_025935275.1 Thermoleophilia bacterium | reverse complement strand
TTCCAGGCGACAACCCGGAAGCTCCGGCTCTGCGGCCCAGCCGATGCCTCCGGGTTGGTGTCGCCGGGAATCTGGCGCGCCTCCCGCACCCCTCTGCCTGGCGTCCGGCAGGAATGCGAGGTAGTCGGACTATAGCCAAGCCGAACGAGAAGTCAAGTAGCCTTGTGAAGTAAATTTTTCCTCGTATAGTTCACCTTAGATGCACGATCAACTCACCGCCGCTCGCACCACCTCCGCCGCCCGCACCTCGATGGGTGAGCGCGTCCGCCAACTGCGCATCGCGCGAGGGCTGACCCAGACCGAGCTCGCCGGCGAGCGCTTCTCGAAGGAATACGTCTCACAGATCGAGCGCGGGAAGACGCGCCCGACGGGGGAGACGGTCGAGTGGCTCGCGAGCCGGCTCGGCGTCGACCCGACCTTTCTCGAGACCGGCGTCTCCTCGGACGAGCGCGAGCGCGTGGAAAGCGTCATCGCCCGGGCCGAGGCCGCGCTCGAGTCGAACCAGTACGAGGATGTCGTGGCCGAGCTGAACAAGCTCGGCGTCGCGGTCACCACGGTTGCCGTCCCCTCCCTCGAGCTTCGCTCTCTCCTCGCAGAGAGCTGGGCGCGCATGTCGATGGGCGACGTTCGCGCCGCGATCGGCCTGCTCGACCGGGCACGCCAGGTCACGGAGTCCCCGAGCTTCAGCGAGATCGACCGGGCGGAAGTGCTGTACCGCCTCGGGGTCTGCCGCTACAAGCTCGCCTCGATCGCGACCGCGGTCGCGCTCTTCGGCGAGGCTCTGGAGCTTGCCGAGCGCTCGGGCCTCCCCGCCGACCGGCTCCGCTCCAACGCATTCGGCTGGCGCTCCCGCTGTTACCGGCGCCAGCGCGACTGGGAAGCCGCGCGCGAAGACGTCGAGCGCGCGCTCGAGCTCGCAGAGGGCCTGAACGACCGCCGCACGGTCGCCCACCACTATTTCCAGGCATCGCTCATCGCGGAGCGCACAGGGCACTGGGTGCTCGCCCGCTCGTACGCGGAGCGCGCCAAGTCGCAGTACGAGGAGCTCGCAGACCAGGCCAACGTCGGCAAGCTCCTGAACAACCTCGGCGGACTGAATTTCCAGCTGGGGAAGCCCGAGGAGGCGATCAAGCATCTGAAGGACGCCTACCGGGTTCTCCTCGAGGTCGGCGACGACACCGACGCCGGCCACGTCGTCTCGTCCCTCGCGCAGGTCCATCTGCGCACGGGCGAGCCGAAGCTCGCAGAGGAGCAGGCGCGGCACGCTCTCGACCTTCTGGGCGGCCGTGTCGACCACCTCGACGAGATCGGCAACGCCCAGCTCGTGCTCGGCCGGGCCCTCCTCGACCAGGAGCGGCTCGACGAGGCAGAAACCATGTTCAAGGAAGCGGAGGGCAGCTTCGATCAGCTCTCCTCCGTGAGCCACCGTGCGGCAGCATGGATCGCGCAAGGCGATCTGGCGGTGCGGCGCGGCGAAGACCTCGAAGCTGCGCACCTGTACCGGCGCGCGGCCGAGGCGCTACAGGACTTCCGGTTCTAGGAAAGGAGGTGACGCACGTGACGGCACGGCAGGTACAGCTCCTTCTGCTCCTCCTGGTGATTGCCTCGATGGTCGGCAAGGCGACCGGGAAGGGTCATTACGTCGGGTTCTTCGACGGCCATTAGGTGAAGAGAAGGATGCTCGAGTTCCGCGTCGAAGTATTGCGGCGCGCGAGCCGAGAATTTCTTCTTCGACCATGGAACAGCGTCCTTCTCTTCGCCCACTCGCACCGTTGATCGGAACCCTGGCCGGGCTCTGGCTCGGAGCAGCAGGTCTGATCGCGGCGCAACTCCTCTAGAGCGGGGAATCGCCGGACCCGGGGTTATCGTCGGCTAGGCGTCGACCTGCAGTGCGGCTCGCATCAGCTCGCGCAGGCTGACGACGCCCACTGTCCGGCCGGCGGTGACGACGGGTAGGTGCCTGAAGCCGTTGTCGAGCATCGTCCTGATCGCCTCATCCGCGGAATCGGCCTCGGACGCGGTGATGGGATCTGCGGTCATCCACTCGCGCACGCGCGCCTCGCTCGTGTGCACGCGGCCCGCGACAGCCTTCAGGAGGTCGCGCTCGGTGAGGATCCCGATCAGGCGTCCGGAATCGAGCACGACGGCAGAGCCGACGCCCTGCTCGGCCATTCGCTCCGCAGCCTCCCCCAATGTGTCCTCGGGGGCGACTCCGACGATCTGACCGGTCATCACATCCCCGATGCTCCCCATGTGCCGAGGATAGCCGAGCCCGCGACGGGGGTGTAGGATCGCTTCAACAATTGAAGTGATCGGGAGGTAGCAATGGCAGAAAACGGATACGCGAAGCCCGTCCTCGTCTCGAGCGACTGGGTTGCGGAGCACGCGGGCGACGACAACGTCGTCATCGCCGAGGTCGACGAGAATCCCGACCTCTACGAGGAGGGCCACATCCCCGGCGCCGTCAAGCTGCACTGGCGCGATGACCTGCAGGATCCCGTCGAGCGGGACGTCGTCGACCGGGCGACGTTCGAGGAGCTCCTCGGCGGCCTGGGAATCGGCAACGACACCACCGTCGTCCTCTATGGGGACAAGAACAACTGGTTCGCCGCCTACGCCTACTGGTACCTGAAGGTCTACGGCCACGGCGACGTGCGAATTCTCGACGGCGGCCGGCAGAAGTGGATCGACGAGGGCCGCGAGCTGACGACCGAGGTGCCGTCCCCGGCCGCGCAGACCTATTCCGCGCAGGAGCGGGACGAGTCCATCCGCGCGTACCGCGACCAGGTCCGCGAATGGCTCGACGCCGACGATCGCGGACTCGTCGACGTCCGTTCCCCGGGCGAGTTTGCGGGCGAGCTGATCGCGCCGCCTGGCTACGAGCAGGAAGGCGCGCAGCGCGCCGGCCATATCCCCTCGGCCGTCTCGATCCCCTGGGCGAGCGCGGTTCAGGACGACGGCACGTTCAAGTCGGCCGACGAGCTCCGCGAGCTCTACGGCGGCAAGGGCATCACCTCCGAGAAGGAAGTGACCGCCTACTGCCGCATCGGCGAGCGGAGCGCGCACACCTGGTTCGTCCTCAGCGAGCTGCTGGGCTTCGAGCGGGTGCGAAACTACGACGGCTCATGGACGGAATGGGGCAATCTCGTGGACGTGCCGATCGAGAAAGGGTCGTAGCCGGTCTCGCCGTAAAGACGACGGATTACCACACCGCCGGCGAGCCGTTTCGCATCGTCACCGGCGGTGTGGCGCCGCTCGAGGGAGGAACGATCCTCGAGAAGCGCCGCTTCGCGCTCGAGCGGCTCGACGAGGTGCGCAGGCTGCTCGTGCACGAGCCGCGCGGCCATGCGGACATGTACGGCTGCTTCGTGACGGAGCCGAACGACCCCGGGGGCGATCTCGGGGTCGTCTTCTTCCACAACGCGGGCTATTCCACGGCGTGCGGCCACGGGACGATCGCGCTCGTGACCTGGGCGCTCGAAAGCGGATTGATCGCCG
>JAICVP010000166.1 GCA_025935275.1 Thermoleophilia bacterium | reverse complement strand
TCGAGCTCCGGCGAGTTGCGGATGAAGGCGAAGTACTCCCCGATCTCCCACAGGATCGCGGTGACCGCTCCGAGCCCGATCGCGATCGTGGCCGCAGAGAGCGGACCGACCGGAAGGCGTAGGAGCAGCTGGCCGAACGCGGCGGTGAGGATCGCCCAGTTGACGAAGTGGTTGGCGTCGTCCCACCAGTCGATCGTGTCGTAGAGGTTGGCCGCGTTCCCCGCGGTGTCGATCAGGAACGGCAGCACGACGAGGATGTCCATCGCGTAGGGGTACGGAACCCGCCGCCCGCGCCGGCGGCACACCAGCCACCACCCGACCGGGACGATGAGCGCCGAGATCGGGTACGCGAGCGCACGGCCGAGCCACGCCTTGCCCTCGAACTGCGGCAGGTCCGGCGCGAGGACGCCGAAGAGCAACAGGCCGATGAGCGCGGCCTTGACCGCAACGTCGATCCAGAAGAGGGCCGGGCGCTTGATCGCCTCAATCTAGGACCGCCGTCGGAAGCCGGGCGAGGCCAGGTAGAAACAAAGGTGTAATTCGGCGCCGAAGGGAGTCCAATGACTGAACACCGGACCGGAACACGTGAAGAGTGGCTCGCCGCCAGGCTCGAGCTGCTTCAGGCGGAGAAGGAGCTGACGCGGCGGAACGACGAGGTCGCCAGGCAGCGCCAGGAGCTTCCCTGGGTTCGGATCGACAAGCAATACCGCTTCGAGACCGACGAGGGAGAGGCCTCGCTCCCGGATCTCTTCCGCGGCCGCTCGCAGCTCCTCATGTACCACTTCATGTTCGGGCCGACGTACACCGCCGGGTGTCCTGTCTGCTCGACGATCGCGGACGGCTTCAGCGGTTCCGTCGTCCACCTCGAGAACCACGACGTGTCGATGATGGCCGTGTCGCAGGCGCCGCTCGAGACCCTCCAGGCGTACAAGCGCCGGATGGGCTGGACGTTTCCGTGGGCCTCGTCACTGGGAAGCGACTTCAACTTCGACTTCCACGTCTCGTTCACGGAGGAGCAACAGCGCACGAACGACGGCGAGTACAACTACCGCCCGCTCGACATGAAGGGCGTCCTGGAATCACCGAGCGAAGGGCTCACGGAGATCGCGGCGATGACGGGAACGGACCCTGCGGCGTACACGCGCGAGGGGCCCGGGATGAGCGCCTTTGCGCTGGAGGACGGAGTCGTCTACCACACGTACTCCGCGTTCCAGCGGGGGGTCGACGCGGTCTGGGGCATGTATCAGTGGCTTGACCGCGCGCCGAAAGGCCGGAACGAGACAAGCTTCTGGATGCGCCGAAAAGACGAGTACGGGACCTAGGTAGACGTCAGCTGCCGGCGACGAGGCCGGGGTAGCGGCCGGCGTCGAACTCGCGCACGAAGTCGCCGAGCCCGTGGTCGAAGGAGAAGCCGCGGCCATGCGCCTCGCGGTAGTCGACCACGAGGACGCCGAGATCCTCGAACGCGCGCTCGAGCACACAGCCGCCGCCGTCCCAGGCGCTGCAGGCGGAGGGGAGCGAGTAAAGGGGATCAGCGCCCCGGGCGGTGCGGATCCCGTTCACGCGACGCAGCACGTCGTCGAGCGGGCTCGACGGCGGGACGGTGATCTCAGGCGCGTCCCGAACAACTGTCGCCACAACCGCGAGTCTACCCAGGCGCGTGTGCTTCGACCGAGGGCCGGGAAGAACAGGAAAGACATCGAGGCGGAACGTAGCGCTCGCGCAAGGAGGGCACATGCTGGACACTCACGACTTCGAGCAAATGCGGCAGCTGGCAGGCCACGAGGTGCAGGCCTCGGACGGGGAGAAGATCGGCTATGTCGATCTCGTCTTCCGCGACGATGACACCGACCAGCCCGAGTGGCTCGGTATCTGGGACGGCCTGCCCGATTCGAAGCCGCGCAGGCTGGTGCCGGTTCGAGACGTGCAGGTGGAGCAAGAGGTCGTGCGTCTGCCGTGGCCGGCGGACGTGGTTCGCGACGCGCCCTCCTACGAGCCGGCGCACAACATCGCACTAGGGCGCGATCATGTCGTGGAGGTCGACGCCGAGACGGAGCGGCGAGCGTACGAGCACTACGGCATCGAGCCGTTGACTGCGCGGGCGGAGCCGGTGGAAGTGGTCACCTTCCGCATCTGGCGTATTCAGAGCTTCTAGGCAGAGAACGTCGGAGCGGGATCGGCCCTCACGGGCGTGGTTGCAAAAGGGGGCCGGTTGCCCGGCCCCCATCGCGATCGACGACGGCGCTAGGCCGTCTCGATGGCGTTGATGCAGTCGATGACCCCCTGCGCCTCGGCGCTGAGCGTCGCGTCGGTAGCGGGATCGAGCTTCGGCTTGTCCGCGGCCGCGAGTTGACCCAGGAGCTTCTGGAAGTCGCCGAGCTTGGTGACGGCGTCGGCGTACTTGCCCTTGTCGAGCTCGCGTGCGGCACCGTCGACCTTGCCGACCGCGCCGGTGAAGTCCTTCGCGTTCCTGAAGGAGCTCTGGGCGGCGACGGTGTGCGGTTCGAGGAGATCGGGCCGGTGGCGCTCAAGGGGGTCCGGGAGGAGCTCACGCTCTACGCGGCCTCCCGCGCGTAATCTGGGTTAGCCTGTCCGAAGGAGATTCGTGCGAGCCGTCCGCGCACTCTTTTCTCGCCTGGCGAGCTTCTTTTCCTCGCTGTTCGGACGAACGCCAGACGCGCCCTCAGGCTTCGTCGAGATTGAGCTGGACGACTCGATCGAGGCGCTCGACGAGATCGAGCACATCGTCGTGCTCATGCTCGAGAACCGTTCGTTCGACCACATGCTCGGCTACCTCTCCCTCGAGCCGAACGAGCTGGACGTGGACGGCCTGCAGGCGGGCATGGCGAACGAGTACGCGGGGCGCTCGTATCCGATCTCCAAGCTCGAGAGGACCGCGTTTATAAAGGCGCAGGATCCCTGTCACTCGGGCGAATGCGTCGACCGGCAGGTCGCCGGTGGAAACGGCGGCTTTGCCGCCGACTTCATCGAGACCCGGGCGGATCCGGCTTCAGCCGAGCCCGTGGTCGTGATGGGGTACTACGACGGTGAGCAGCTGCCCGTGTACGACTTCCTGGCAAGGCGCTTCTGCGTCTGCGACCGCTGGTTCTGCTCCGTCAAGGGAGCGACCTTCCCCAACCGTCTCTATGCCGCCGCCGGGCGGGCTGCGGGGAGCCGCGACAACGCGAGCCCGCCGACCTACCACCTGCCGTCATTCGTCCGCCGGCTCGACGCTGCGGGGGCCACCTGGAGGTGGTACACGCACGAACTCTTCGCGACCATCTGGGCGATCGACCGCGACTACCTCCCGAAGACGTTCGGCAACGTGCGACCGTTCTCGTCGCCCTTCTCGTCGGAGGACTTCTTCTCGGCCGCCAAGTCGGGTGCGCTCCCCGATGTCGCCTGGATCGACCCGAACTTCGTGGACGTCGGCGGCGCTGCCGGCTCGAACGACGACCATCCACCGTCGGACGTGCGCGCGGGCCAGGAGCTGGTTCTCCGCGTGCTCAACGCGCTCGTCGAGAGCCCTGCGTGGGAGAGAACGCTCCTCGTCCTCACCTACGACGAGCACGGCGGCTTCTTCGACCACGTGGAGCCTCCGAGCGCCGACGACGACGACCCGCGGCCCGAATTTCACTCCTACGGCCCGAGGGTGCCGGCGATCGTCGCCTCCGCCCGGGTGCGGGCAGGCACCTCGCACGAGCTCTTCGACCACACGTCGATCATCAAGACGTGCCTCGCGCGCTTCTGCCGTCGGGAGGACGGGTTGATCCCCGACATGGGTGCGCGCGTGAACGCTGCGAACCACCTCGGCGTGCTCCTCGAAAAGGACGTTCAGGTCGCCCGCCCGGAAAACGCGGCCCTCGAGGGGCTCGTCGCCGAGCTCAGGCGCTGGCGCGCGGAGTCGCTGCAAGAGGAGGTCACTGTGCAGAGGGATGCGGTGCCGCCGGATCCCGCGGCTCTCACCGACTTTCAGGAGGACTACATGGCCGCGCGCGAGGCCGTGCTCGACTCGATGACCCCGTCAGAGCGCGCGGAGGCGGCGAAGGCGCTCGGGATGACCGGCGCGTCCTCGGGCGGCTCGGCGGGTTTCAGCGGCCGACCGCGATGACCTTAGTGCGCCACTCGCCCTGTGGCGCCGCAACGACGACCTCGTCGCCGACCTTCGCGCCGAGGAGCGCCTTGCCGAGGGGTGAGTCGGGAGATACACCGCCGACGCTCGATATCTCGACGTCCATCGCCTAGCCGTCGTCGGGCTCAATCGAGACGCGTGAGCCGACCGCGACGACGCTGCTCGCGGCGGACAGCCTCGAAGGTGACCGCTAGCTACAACCGGTGTTCTGGCCGCAGTCGCGGCACGTGTAGCACGAGCCGGTTCTGACCATGCGGCCGCCGCACTTGGCGCACTCGACGGCGTCCTCCCAGGCGTTGAAGAGGGCCGTCTGGCCTGGCGGTGAGGCGGGCGCGTCTTCGGCCTCCGCGAGGTCGCCGTTCCCCTCCAGCACCGAGTGGGCCTGCGCGAGGCGCGCCTTGACCTCCGGGCTCATGATCCCGAGCTCCTGCTGCTTGTCGGTGTCGAGGAAGCGCTTCCCCATCCAGCGGAAGACGTAGTCCACGATCGACTTGGCGACGCGGATGTCGGCGTCGTTCGTGATGCCCGACGGCTCGAAGCGCATGTGCGCGAACTTGGAGACGTAGACCTCGAGCGGCACGCCGTACTGGAGCCCGAGCGAGACCGAGATCATGAACGAGTTCATGAGGCCGGCCAGGGTCGTGCCCTCCTTGGCGATGTCGACGAAGATGTCGCCGGGCGTCCCGTCGTCGTAGAGGCCGACGTGGATGTAGCCCTCGTAGTCGCCGACCTTGAACTTGCGCCCGATCTCGGTGC
>JAICVP010000087.1 GCA_025935275.1 Thermoleophilia bacterium | reverse complement strand
ATTCCGCTCTTCGAGGAAGCGCTCACGCTCTTCGCCTCGGGCGACGCCGGCCATCCGGACCTGGCCGACAGCCTCGGGCGCTCCTACGCGATGGTCGGAGAGCTCGAGTCGGCGATCGGCGTCTTCGAGCGCTACCGCGAGTCGGCAACGCAGCGAAACGACGCTTTCCAGACGATCCAGTTCTCGGTGCTCCTCGCCCACGCCCTGATCGACAGCGGCAACCTCGGTCGAGCCGAAGAGCTCCTCGGCGCAGCGCTTGCGCTCGGCAGCGGTTCGGACAGCCCCAGTGTGCGGGCGCAGCTCTACTGGTCACAGTCCCGTCTGCACGCCGAGCGCGGCGACCCGGTCACCGCAGCCCGGTTCGCGCGGAGCGCCCTCGAGATCCTGCGCCTCACGGAAGACACGTACCGGACGGCGCGCGCTCACCAGCTGCTTGCCCACCTCGAGCTCGACCGTGGCAACGCGCAGGAGGCGCTCGACATCCTGAAGGAGGGCTGGCCTCTCCTCGAGGCAAGCGCCAACGGGCTCGAACGCGCCCAGTACCGCCTGGAGGAGGCGCGCGCCCTTGCCAGGCTCGGGCGAAGCGAGGAAGCCGCAGCGCTCGCGATGCAGATCTCCGGGCTCATCGCAGACGCCCATCCGGAGGACGCGGCGCGCAGCTACTCGGTGCTCGCAGGCGTCTTCGACGACCTCGGCGACCGAGGGCGGGCGCGGGAGCTCTACGAGCTCGCGGCCGAGCTCCTCGAGCCGCGCAACCCGAACCGCTTCCTCGTCGACGTCTACTCGCGCCTCGCCGACATCGCAGAGTCGGAAGGACGCAAGGAAGAGGCTTACGAGCTGATGAAAAAGGCCGTGGGCATGCAGAAGGCAGTGGCCGAAGCCGCGCCGTCCTAGGCTTGCGCACGCCGAACTAGGGTATATTTCGACCAGCCGCGCGCATTACTGACGCGCCGGCCATCCTCGTTTCATCTTGCAGCGCCTCCGCGCTGCACCCTATGCACGAAGCGATAGACCAACGGACCCTTCCTGGGGCGGAAGCGGACGGCTTGGCCGCCGCGGCTGAGCGCGCCGAAAAATGGGCGGGCGAGCCCTTCCTCAGGCCCGACGAAGAACCTGCCGAAGCGCTTGCGGAGGGCCGCGCGCGCCGTCGCGCGCTCGACGACGCCCTCGAAGAGATGGAGGCGGGCCGGCGGACGCCGTCGCCCTCCTGGAAGATCCGCTACGCGCTCATGCTCGGCCTCGAGCGGGAGCTGACCAACCATCCGCCGCGCCTCGCCTCGGGCACCGAGCTCCGCCGGCACCAGATCGACGCGCTCGCCGGGATGCTGACCGAGCTGATCGCGCGCCACGAGGAAGAGGCCGAGAACGGGAACGGCAACGGCCATGGAAACGGCCATGCGCTCGAGGAGCCCGACGACGAGGAGGAGCGGGAAGACGAGGAGCTCGAGGACGACGAAGGCGAGCTCGAGACCGATGAGGATCCGGGCGCTGTTCGCCGCTTCCGGTTCCGCCACCCCACGGCCTCAGGCAAGACGATCGCCGCCGCGGGCTTCGTCGAGGCCGCGCGCACGATGGGCGTCCTCATCCTCACGCACCGCCGGCTGCTCGTTCAGCAATTCACCAACGACCTGACGACGGAAGGCTACGGCGACCGGCTCCGCCCGGCCATCGAGGACGGCCAGGAGCCGCTGCGCGGCAACCCGATCACGATCCAGACGTACGCATGGTTCGCCCGCCACGTGGACTCGCTTTCGAAGAGCGCGTACCAGCTCGTCATCTGCGACGAGGCGCATACAGCTCTCGGGGAGAAGACCAGCAGCGCAATCCGCCGGTTCGCCGACCCGATCTATATCGGCATGACGGCGACCGAGCAGCTGATCGCGAAGCAGGTCTCCGACGTCTTTCCCGCCTCGGTCGACGACCTTCCGCTCGCGGACGCAGCACGCCGCGGCCTCATCGCTCCGCTCCGCTGCCTGCGCGTGCCCCCGGCTGCCGCGGTCGCGTCGGTGCCGATCGTCGGCGGCGACTACGACCAGGAGATCCTGGCCCGCGTCCTCGACCACGCGGTCATCAACCAGGCCGCAGCGAGCCTCTATCGCGACCGCTTCGCCGAGACGCCTGGAATCGTCTACGCCGCCGGCGTCGAGCACGCCTACAACCTCGCGCGGGAGTTTCGCGCCGCGGGCCTCAAGGCCGAGGCGGTCAGCGGCAAGACACCCCCGCTGAAGCTCGCCGAGACCCTGGCCGCCTATGAGCGCGGCGAGATCAACATCCTGATCAACGCGATGCTCCTCGCCGAAGGCTGGAACTCGCCGCGCGCCACCGTCTGCATGCATCTTGCGCCGACCGCGAGCCGCCGCGTCTACCAGCAGCGCATCGGCCGGGTCATGCGCATGCATCCGCGCAAGGAGGCCGGCGTCGTCGTCGACTTCGTCCCGGACGCGGCGACGCACAACGAGCGCACGGTCACGCTGCACTCACTGCTCGACGCCGACTTCTACCGCCCGGGCGCACGGGTGACCCCGGCCCCCCGGAGGCGCGTCCAGCGGCGCGCACGCCGCAAGCTCTCGCCGGCGCCGTGGCTCGTTCCGGTCACGCCCGATGTCCGCCGCCGCCTCACGGTCATCAACCGTGAATGGGAGCGCGTCGACCCGAGCAGGCTCGCAGACGACGAGCAGCTGCTCTGGGCCCGGATCGCCGGCCGCCAGCTCCGCTTCGAGGAGCGCCAGCACTTCGCCGAGAAGCTCGCCAAGGCCTCCCGTGATTGCCGCGAGGCTTTCCTCATGAGCTGCGCCGCCGAGAACCCCAACCGCCGGTTGCGCCTGTCGGCCCTAGGCGACCGCGTCGCGGTGACCGTCGACCGCGCGAGCTTCGACGACCTGGTCACGATGATCACCTCCGCGCCGACCTGGGAGAAGGACCGCGTGCAAGGCGTTCGCATCCTCTTGCGCGCAATCGGCGAGGGGAAGGTGGATGCTCCCGAGGAGATCCTGTCCCGCTGGACTTGGCGGCTCGCACGCGCGACGCGCAAGCTGCAGGACCGGCGCGCCGGCTCGGACCTCCCCGAGGCGAAGCGCCTCCTCGGCGCGCTCACGAACTCACGCGGGCACCGGCACGAGGAGAACGCAGCGCGGCTCGTCAACGTCGCGCTCGAGCAGCCGATCCACGTCGCAGTCGCGCTCCTCGCCTCTGCCGAGGCCTACACGCCGACCGCCCAGCAGCTCATCGATCGCATGCGCGAGCGGCTGGGGACGATTCAGGAGGTCGCGAACGCGCTCGCGGACAATCTGCCCGCTCCGAAGCAGCATTCCGGCAAGTCGCGGCGGCGCCGCCGAAAGCGCAAGCAGAAGGCCGAGCAGCAGAAGGCGGAGCAGCAGCAGAAGCAGGGCAAGGGCGAGGCCGACGGCGGAAAAAAGGGTGAGAAGAAGGACAGGAAGAAGCCCGCCAAGCCCCCCAAGCCCGGCACCGAGCCTGCGGCAGCCGCGGCGGACTAGGGCCCTTCTTCCTCCTCTTCTTCCTCTGCGCGGCGCGCCTCGTGCTCACGCAGGAAGCGCGTCAGTTCCGCGGCGAGGGAATCGCCCGAGGGGACGTCCAGCTCGTCTCCGAGCGCATCGCGCCGGGCTTCTAGCTCCTGCACGTATGCCTCGGTCTCCTCGTCGGCGGCCACGGCTTCGCTGACCTGCTGCTCGTACGCGGCAGAGGCGCGCTCGAGGTCACCGAGGTCGAACGCGGTGTCGAGCAGCCCTGCCAGCCGCTCGCAGAGCGCGAGCGCAGCCCGCGGGCTCGCCGCGAGCGACGCGTAATGTGGCACCGCCGCCCAGAGGCTCGCGGACGGGATGTCCGCGTTGCGGCACGAGTCGTGCAGGACGCCGACGATGCCCGTCGGCCCTTCGTAGCGTGAGGCGGCGAGGCCGAGCTCCCCGACGAGCCTCTGGTCGCTGGCCGAGCCCGTCACGGGCGCGGGCCGGGTGTGCGGCACGTCCGCGAGCAGCGCGCCGAGGGTGACCACGAGCTCGACCCCGAGCTCGCCGGCGAGCTCGACGATCTCGTCGCAGAAGGTGCGCCAGCGCAGGTTCGGCTCGATGCCGAGCATGAGCACCGCGTCGCGGTCGGTTCCCGGAACGGGCGCGTGGTAAAAGACGGTGTCCGGCCAGTCGATCCGGCGCGTGATCCCGTCCTCCAGCGCGACATGCGGACGTGTGGCCTGGAAGTCATAGAACTCCTCGGGATCCATGTTCGCGAACCGGCGCGCCTCCCAGGCCTGGGCGAGGAAGCTCGTCGCGAGGGAGGCACCCTGGGCACCGTCGTTCCAGCCCCGAAAAGCACCCACGAGCACGGCGCGACGAAGGGTCGGGCGCCGCTCGATGCGGAGATGGCTGCCGATGAGAGCAGTCTAGGGCAGTACCGGCCGAGACCTGAGCAACAGCCGGGCTGCGAGCGTGACCACGCCGACCCAGACCGCGGTCGCGAGGGTCACGTGGATCAAGACCAGCTCCCAGGGGAGATGCTCGCGCCACTGGATGTCCCCGACGGTCATCTGGATCAGCAGCAGCCCGAGGACGCCGGCCGCGAACACGAGATCCCCGCGCGCCTCCGCCCGGTGCCACAAAAGCGACGCGACGATCCCGACGAATGCGATCGCAAAGATCCCGGTGGCGCCGACGTGGATGTGGAGCGCATCGGGTAGCAGGCCGTAGCGCTTGATCTTCTCGCCCCCCGAGTGTGGGCCGGCAGCGGTGACGAGCGTCCCGGTGACGATTAGAGCGAGCGCACTCGGCACGAGCACAACCGCGAGCCAGTTGGCCGCGAGCGGTGGGTGCTTGACGACCCCGCGCACGAAGTCGTGCGCTCCGAGGGCGACGACGACGGCGACGCCGAGCGCGAGCAGCGAGAGCAGGAAGTGCGCCATCACGATGAGCGGATGCAGCTCGACGAGCACGGTGATCCCGCCCAGGACGCCCTGCATGAGGACGGTGACCGGGAGGGCCCAGGCGGCCCAGAGGAGCCAGCGGGGAAGCCGCTCGACGCGTGTCGCCCCGATCGCCGCGACGAGGGTCACGATTCCGACGACGAAGCCGACGCCGCGATTCCCGTACTCGACGAGCGCGTGGAAGTTCTTCTCGGGGAGAAACGAGGAGCCGCACCGCGGCCAGTTGTCGCAGCCGAGACCGGAGCCCGTGAGGCGCACGGTCGCCCCGGACACGACGATGAGAAAGAGGGCGAAGAGTGCGACGTAGGCCAGCAGTGCGAAGGTCTCTGCGGAGACGGCGAAGCGCGCCCGGCCGACCTGCGTCGTGTCCGCCTCCATCAGGTGAGCGCCACGCCGACCCCCTCGGCCACCTCGCCGATGCGGGCGAGCGGGAGGCCGGCAGCCGCGAAGGAGGTCTCGAGGACCGCAGCCTTTTCCGCCGGGAGCGAGACCAGGAGGCCGCCGGCCGTCTGCGGGTCGAAGCCGAGAACGTCGAGCTCCTCGGGCAGCCCGTCGAGCTGTGCGGCGCCCGCGACGAAGTCGCGGTTCCGCTGGTCTCCGCCCGTACGGAGGCCGCGCCGCGCAACGGCCAGCGCGCCGGGGAGGGCCGGGAAGGAAGCCGGATCGAGGACGAGCCGCACAGCGCTTCGCTCCGCCATCTCGTGCGCGTGGCCGAAGAGGCCGAAGCCCGTCACGTCGGTGACCGCGGACGGCTCGAAGGACCGCAGCGCTTCCGCGGCCCGGTCGTTCAGCTGCGTCATCGTCGCGGCTGCGGATTGCAGCTCGTCCTCGCCGAGGACCTGCTTGCGCACGCCCGTGAGGACGAGGCCGGTGCCGAGCGGCTTGGTCAGGTACAGGGCGTCGCCCGGCTGGGCGGTGTTCTTGCGCCAGATCGCGTCCGGATGCGCCGTGCCGATCACGGCCAGCCCGTACTTCGGCTCCTCGTCCCGGATCGTGTGCCCGCCCGCGAGCAGCGCGCCCGCCTCCTCGACCTTGGCGGCCGCCGCATCGAAGACCGCGCGCACCGCTTCGAGGGGCAGTTCCTCCGGAAACGCGGCGACGGAGAGGGCGAGCAGAGGCTTGCCCCCCATCGCAAAGACGTCGTTCAGCGCGTTGACCGCCGCGATGGCTCCGAAGAGCGCCGGGTCGTCGACCATGGGGGGAAAGAAGTCCGTCGTGAAGATGAGCGCGCGCTCGTCGTCGAGCTTGTAGACCGCGGCGTCGTCCGCCGGTGAGAGCCCGACGAGCAGGTTCTCGGACTCCGCGGGCGCAAAGCCGGCCAGGAGCTCCTCGAGCCGGCCCGCGGCGTACTTGGCGGCGCAGCCTCCTCCGGCTTCGAGACCCGCGAGTCGCGCAGTAGTCTCCACGCGATGGAGGTTACCCCCCGCAGGTTTGGCTGTCAGAGCATGACCGGCCGGCTCGAGCGCGTGCTCGTCAAGCCACCCGCGGCCGGTGCCTGGACGGCCTGGCGCGCCTACGGCTGGCGGGCGGAGCCCGATTCTGCCGGGCTCGACGCCGAGCACGAGGCGTTTCGCGTGCTGCTGGCCGATGCCGGCGCCGAGGTCGTCCTCGGCCAGACCGGCGGGAGCTCGAATCCGGATGCGATCTATGCCTACGACCCGGCGCTGGTCGCCGATTCGGGGGCGGTGCTGCTCATGCCCGGAAAGGAAGGGCGCCGCCGCGAGCCCGAAGAGATGGGCGTCGACTTCATGGAGGCCGGCGTCCCCCTGGCCGGCCAGCTGCGGTTCCCGGCGACGGTCGAGGGTGGGGACACCGTCTGGCTGGACGAGCGCACGCTGCTCGTTGGCCGCGGCTACCGGACGAACGACGCCGGCATCGACGGGCTCCGCGAGCTCCTGCCGGATGTGGAGGTGATCGGCTTCGACCTCCCCCACTACCACGGCGCCGGCGAGGTCCTGCACCTCATGTCTTTCCTCTCGCCGCTCGACGTCGACCTCGCGGTCGTCTACCTGCCGCTCATGCCCGTGCGCCTCGTCGAGCTCCTGCGTGACCGGGGGATCGAGTTCGTCGAGGTGCCGGACGAGGAGTTCGAGTCGATGGGCCCGAACGTGCTCGCCCTGGGCCCGCGCATCGCGCTCGCGCTGGAGGGCAACGACGAGACGCGCCGGCGAATGGAGGCGGCCGGCGTCGACGTCCGCACCTACAAGGGCGACGAGATCTCCCGCAAGGGCGACGGCGGGCCGACCTGCCTGACCCGCCCGCTCCTGCGCGCCTAGCGGAGGAGAAAGCCGGTTCCGAGCTCGTCGCGCTCGTCGAGAACGAACTCGTGCTCGCCCGTGCGGTGGGCGCTGCCCTCGACCTCTGTCACGACCGCGGGCCGGCCGGCCACGTCGGCGTCACCGATGACGCGCGCGGAGAACGCCGTCCCGACGATGCTTTCGTGCGCGAGCTCCTCGCCGCGGGGTAGCTCCCCGGATGAGTCAAGGAGAGCGAGGCGGGCCGACGTGCCGCTCCCGCACGGAGAGCGGTCGACCTCACCGTCGGCGAAGATCGTCACGTTCCGCTGGCGGAGCGGCGGGCCTGCGCCGATCCGCTCGAAGAAGATGACGCCGTAGATGTCGCGGAGCTCGGGCTCGACGGGATGGACGAACTCCCGGCCCGCCTCGAGGTCCCGCTTGATCTCCCGGCCGAGCTCGATGAGGCGCGGCAGCGACTCCTTCGCCACGGGGAGCGGCGACTCGACGGACGCGTAGAAGGCGCCGCCGAACGCGACGTCCACGCGAAGACCTCCGACTTCGAGCCCTTGCGCCTCCACGTAGGAGGGCACGTTCGTGAAGCGGACGCGCTCGACGCGCCCTTCCCGCACTGAGGCGACCGTCTCGAGCCGCCCGGACGGCACGTCCACCACGATCCGGGTCTCGGCCTCGGCCGCGGCGATCAATCCGCTTTCGAGCGCCCAGGTCACGAGCGCGATCGTCCCGTGGCCGCACGCCGTGGAATAGCCCGCGTTGTGGAAGAAGACGACCCCGACATCGCCCCCGGGGTCGTTCGGCTCCGTCACGAAGCAGCCGTACATGTCCGCATGGCCGCGCGGCTCGTGCACGAGCAGCTTGCGCACCTCGTCGAGCCGCTCGAGCGCGAAGCGGCGCTTCTCGAGGATCGTT
>JAICVP010000069.1 GCA_025935275.1 Thermoleophilia bacterium | reverse complement strand
CTCCGGGCAGGCGGCCGCCCTCTACGAGGCGCTGACGATGGATCAGGAGGAGAGGGGCAGGCGCCTCCACGGGATCCGGAGCCACGTGGCCGAGCACGACATCGCCGCTTGGATCGACGCGCAGCTCGCCGACCTGGACGCCGTCGAGCACGGCTCCGGATCTAGACTGCCTGTCTGAAATGCCTGGAAATCAGGGTCTCAGCCACGTCGACGACGAGGGCAGCGTCCACATGGTCGACGTCGGCGACAAGCCGCACGAACGGCGGCGCGCCGTCGCGGCCGGCCGCGTGTCCATGAGCCCGGAGACCGCCGCGGCCCTGCGTTCGCTGCCCAAGGGCGACGCGCTTGCAACCGCCCAGCTCGCCGGGATCATGGCCGCGAAGCGCACCTCGGAGCTCATTCCCCTCTGCCACCCGCTGCCGCTGACGAGCATCGCTGTCGACCTCGATGTGGACGCGAACGGCGTCGAGATCGTCGCCACTGTCGAGACGACGGCGCAGACCGGGGTCGAGATGGAGGCCCTGACGGCCGTGAGCGTCGCGTTGCTGACCGTCTACGACATGGCCAAGGCGGTCGACCAGGACATGTCGATCGACGCCGTCAAGCTCCTCGAGAAGACGAAGGGGTGAGAGCAGCCGTGCTCACGGTCTCCGACCGCGTCTCCGCCGGCGAGCGGAAGGACGCGAGCGGAGACCTGCTCGCGGAGGCTCTCACGGCCGACGGCTGGGAGGTCGAGCGCCGCATCGTCCCCGACGACCTCGCCGAGATCGCCGCCGCCGTCCGGGAGCTCGCCGGGGCGAACGGCCTCGTGCTCACCACGGGGGGCACGGGGTTCGGGCCTCGTGACGTGACCCCGGAGGCGACCCAGGAGGTGCTCGAGCGAAGCGCGCCCGGGCTCGCCGAGGCCGTGCGTGCCAACGCCGTGACGAGGACGCCACACGGGATGCTTTCGCGCGGGACGGCAGGCATCGTCGGCTCGGCAGTCGTCGTGAACCTGCCTGGATCTCCGGGAGCGTGCCGCGACGGCTGGGCCGTGCTGGCTCCCGCGGTCGGTCACGCGGTGAAGCTGTTGGCAGCTGAGACAACGAAGCACCGGCAGACGTGACCGAGGCAGCTCTCCGCTACCCCCGGCTGTTCGCCTCCCTCGTGAAGATCGAGCACACGATCTTCGCGCTTCCCTTTGCCTACATCGGGGCGTTTCTCGCCGTCGACGAAATCCCGAGCGCGCACGATCTTCTCTGGATCACCGTGGCGATGGTGGGCGCGCGCAGTCTCGCGATGGCGCTCAATCGCCTGATCGACGCGCGGATCGACGCGCGCAACCCGCGCACGTCGGGCAGAGAGATCCCGCGCGGTGCGCTCAGCCCGCCGCAGGTCGTTGCTTTCTGCCTGCTCTCGCTCGCGGTCTTCCTCGTCGCCGTCTTTCAGCTCGCCCCGATCGTGCACTGGCTCTGGCCGATCCCGGTGGCGGGCTTCGTGCTCTACCCGTATCTGAAGCGCTGGAGCGCGCTCTCACACTTCTGGCTCGGCGCGGTGGACGGGCTCGCGCCGCTCGGCGCGTGGGCGGCGATCACGAACACGCTGCCCTGGGAAGCCTGGACGCTCGGCGGGGCGGTCGCGCTCTGGGTCGCCGGCTTCGATCTTCTCTACGCGCTCTTCGACCTCGACATCGATCGTGCGCAGGGCCTTCATTCCGTGCCGGCCCGCTACGGCGTTGGCGCCGCGTTCGCGGGCGCGCGCGCCTGCCATGTCCTCACCGTCGCCCTCCTGGTCCTCACGGGTCTCGGCCTGCCGGTCGGTGGGTTCTACTGGACGGGCGTCGCCGCCGTCGCTGCGCTGCTCGCGTACGAGCATTCGCTCGTCTCGCCGCGCGACTGGAAGCGCCTCGACATGGCCTTCTTCACCATGAACGGCGTCATCAGCGTGACGTTCTTCGTCTTCGTCCTCCTGGACGTGATCGTGTGATCTCGGCCCGGGGCCTCGGACGGCGGTTCGGATCGAAGCGCGTCCTGCGCGACCTCGACCTCGAAGTGCGGAGCGGAGAGCTCCTTCTCGTCACAGGTCCGAACGGCTCGGGGAAGTCGACGCTCCTCGCGCTCATGGCCGGGCTGCTCGCCCCGACCGAGGGCGAGATCGAGGTCGACCTGCCGCGCGGACGCATCGGCTACCTCGCGCACGAAGCGCTCGTCTACAAGGAGTTGACCGCGCTCGAGAATCTCGACCTCTACGGGCGTCTCTACCACGTGCCCGAGCGGCGCGAGACCATCGGCGCGCTGCTCGAGCGCTTCGGGCTCTGGGAGTCGCGCCACCAGCGCGTCGGCTCATTCTCGCGCGGGATGCAGCAGCGACTCGCCCTCTGCCGCGTTCTCCTCCACGGTCCCGAGCTCCTCCTGCTGGACGAGCCCTACTCCGGGCTCGATGCCTCCGCGCGCACGCTTGTCGACGACGTGCTGGCCGAGTCCGGGGGGTCGCGGACGCTGGTCGTTGCCAGCCACGAGCCGGAGCATGTGCGCCCCCTCGCGACGCAGGCGCTGGCACTCGCATGACCTACTTCGCCGACGTGGCCGCGCTGGCGCGGAAGGACATCCTGCTCGAGCTGCGCTCGCGGGACACCTTGCCCGCGATGCTCCTCTTCGTCGTCTCGGCGCTCGTCGTCTTCCATTTCTCGCTGCCCTCCGATGCCTCGGCGGCGGCCTCGACCGGGCTTCTCTGGATCGCCCTGCTCTTCACCGCGCTCCTCGGCCTGGGACGGGCGTTCGCTGCCGAGCGCGAGCAGCGCGTCCTCGACGGGCTCGTCCTCGCTCCGTGCGACCGGAGTGCGATCTGGCTTGCGAAGTGCCTCGGCGTGCTCGTCTTTCTCGGAGTCGCCGAGGCAGTCGCGCTGCCCGCCTACGCGCTCTTCTTCGAGCCGGTCGGTTGGGAGCTCGTGGCGGCCGTCGTCCTCGCCGACCTCGGGCTCGCCGCTGTGGGCACGCTGCTCGCCGCGATGGCGGCCGCGAGCCGGGCCCGGGAGCTCCTCCTGCCGCTCCTCTTCCTCCCGCTGGTCATCCCCGTGGTCGTCGGCGGGGTGGGCGCGACGGTGGTCGACGATCCCGCGCGCTACCTCGGCTTCCTCGCTCTCTACGACCTGATATTTGCGATTCTGTCCTGGGCGAGCTTTGAGTATGTCGTTGCGGAATAACCGGGCGGTCGTGCTCGCCGCGGCAGCGTCCGTGCTGCTCGTGGCGGGTCTCGCGCTGGCGCTTTTCTGGGCGCCGGAGGACGCCGACCAGGGCTTCAGCCAGCGGATCTTCTACGTCCACGTGCCGATCGCCCTGACCGCCTACGCGTGCTTCGGGTGGGGCGCCTGGAAGGCGCTGCGGCTCCTCTGGACGCGCGAGCCGCGCTACGACCTCGAGAGCTACACGGCCGTGCACATGGGCGTCATCTTCGGGATCCTCACGCTGGTGACCGGCTCCATCTGGGCCAAGATCTCGTGGGGTGTCTGGTGGACCTGGAGCGAACGGCAGCTGACGCTCTTCCTCGTCCTCTTCCTCTTCTACTGCGCCTACTTCATGCTCCGTTTCTCGGTCGAGCCTGGGCCCCGGCGCGCGAACCTGTCGGCCGTCTACGCCCTCTTCGGCGTCGCGCTCATCCCGGTGAGCTTCCTCGCGATCCGGCTCGCGGAGAACTTCATCCATCCCGTGGTCTTCACGCGCGACGGGCCGCAGATGTCGGGAAGCATGTTCGTGGTGTTCTGCGTCTGCCTCGCCGCGATGCTCGGGCTCTTCGCCTCGCTCTACACCAACGAGCTCGCGGGGAAGCGGCTCGACGCACGCCTGCGCGAGCTCAGGGAGGCGCTCGAATGACGACCTCCGAGAAGTACGTGACTGGGGCCTACCTCGTCGTCCTCGCGGTCGTCCTCCTCTACGTGATCCTCTACTCCTTCAAGCTTTCGCGGCTGGAGCGCGAGGTCGCCGAGCTGACCGAGCTGGCCCAGCGGCGGCGGGCGGCCTGATGGCAGAGCTCGCCGTCATCCTCGTCTGGCCGGCCCTCGCCGGCTATCTGGAGGCCGCGATCGCGTACGCCGGAGACGGCGTGCGGCCCGGACGCCTCTCGCGCTTCGCGATCTGGGGCGTGCGCATCGGCTGGCTGGCGCAGACCGCGCTCCTCGTCGTGCAGGCGACGCGGGCCGAGGGCTTCCCGTGGGGAACGTGGGCGGGCTCGCTCAACCTGTTCGTCTGGCTCGTCGTCGGCGCCTATCTCATCTGGGGCTGCCGGGCTCCCTTCCGGCTGCTCGGGCTCGTCGTCATGCCCCTGGCGGCGGTGCTCTTCACCGTCGCGTGGCTGAGCGGCGGTGCGGGCACCGGAGGCGGGAGCGAGCTCGGCGACGTCTTCCTCGCCTTCCACGTCGGGCTGATCCTCGCTGCCTTCGCGGGCTTCACCCTCGCGGCTGGCCTGGCGGGCCTCTACCTCTGGCAGGAGCGACGGCTCAAGTCCCATGCACCCGGCGTCCTGCGCCAGCGTGCGCCGTCGCAGGCGGCGCTCGACTCGCTCACCGGCCGGACGATCCTCGTCGCGCTCCCGGCACTGACGCTCGGGCTCGCGGTCGGACTCGCGCGCCTCGGCTCGGAGGGCGGCGGGTTCGACGCTGTCATGGCGGTCGCCCTCCTCACCTGGGCGGCCTACGCGGCTTTCCTCTTCCTCCGCTACGAGGCCGGCTGGCGTGGGCGCCGCACGGCCTACCTCGCGCTCGCCGCTTTCGCGCTCGTGGCAGTAGCCCTCGTCCCGGTGACCCACTTCTGATGCATCTCGTCCTCGTCGGCACCTCGCACCACCGCGCGCCCGTCGAGCTCCGTGAGCAGCTCTACGTCAGCGCGCCGGAGAATCCCGAGCTCGTCCGGCGGCTCGCCGGCGAGAACGGCGAGGCCGTGGCCCTCTCCACCTGCAACCGCACCGAGCTGTACGTCGTCGACGAGGATCCGGAAGTTGCGCAGGAGCGCGCTTTTGCCGAGCTCGCCGCGCTGGGCGGCCTGAGCGAGAGCGAGATCGCCCCGTCGCTCTACACGCTGGGCGACGAGGCGGCCGCGATGCACCTTTTCCGTGTGGCTGCCAGTCTGGACTCGATGATTCCGGGTGAGGCTCAGATCCTCGGCCAGGTCCGCGGCGCCTACGAGACGGCGAAGGAGGCGGGCACGGCGGGAGCCCTGGCGCACCGGCTCTTTCGCCAGGCGCTTCGGGTCGGGCGCCGCGTCCGCAGCGAGACGGCCATCGGGGAGAACCCGGCCTCGATCTCCTCCGCGGCAGCCGAGCTCGCCGAGCGGGTCTTCGGGACTCTGGAGGGCAGGCGGATACTCGTTCTCGGGGCCGGGAAGATGAGCGACCTCGCCACCGTGAACCTCATCTCGCGTGGGGTGGAGAGCGTCTTCGTCGCCAACCGCTCGGTCGACCGGGCGGAGAGGCTCGCGCGCCGCTTCGGCGGCCGCGCCGCCGGTCTCGACGCCGTCGAGGCCGAGCTCGAGGACGTCGACATCGTCGTCGCCTCGACGGGAGCGCGCGGATACGTCCTCTCGGCGGAACAGGTCGAGCGGGCGATGAGGGCCCGCAAGGGCAGGCCCATCTTCTTCGTCGACATCGCAGTTCCGCGCGACATCGATCCGGCCGTGAACGACATCGAGGGTTGTTATCTCTACGACGTCGACGACCTCGAGCGCGTCGTCGAGGAGAGCGTGGCCGGTCGCCGGGAGGAAGCGGTCCGGGCCGAGGCGATCGTCGCCGAGGAGGCGGAGGGCTTCCGGGCGTGGCAGCTGTCGCTCGACGTCGTGCCCGCGATCGCCTCCCTCCGGGCCCGCGCCGAGTCCATCCGGACCAGCGAGCTCGAGCGCGCGGAAGGCCGCCTCGGTTCCCTGAGCCCGAGCGAGCGGCGGGCGGTCGAGTCTCTGACCGCGCAGATCGTGAACAAGCTTCTCCATGCCCCCACTGTGCGGATGAAGCAGGCGGCGGCTGCCGCCGACGGCGTGGTCTACGCCGACGCCGTGCGCCACCTCTTCGATCTCGACGACCGTGATTCTTCGGCTCGGCAGCCGCGGGAGTAGGCTCGCGCTGACGCAGGCGGAGATCGCCGCCGATGCGCTTCGCTCCGCCAATCCCGATCTCGACGTCGCCCTCGTCCCGATCACGACCGCGGGCGACCGCGACCGCTCGAAGCCGTTCGGAGAGATCGGCGAGCGCGGTGTCTTCGTGAAGGAGATCGAGGAGGCGCTCCTCGCGGGCCGCATCGACATGGCCGTGCACTCCGCGAAGGACATGACCTCCACGGACGTGGACGGTCTCGCGGTGGCCGCGTTCCTCGCGCGCGAGGACCCGAGCGATGCGCTCTGCGGCGCCGCCGGGCTGGCCCCGGGGATGCGGATCGGCACGGCGTCGGTGCGGAGGCGCGCTCAGCTCCTCGCGCTCGAGCCCGAGCTCTCGGTCGAGCCGCTCCGGGGAAACGTCGACACGCGACTGCGTAAGCGCGGTGAACGCGGTCTCGACGCGATCGTGCTCGCGTCCGCCGGGCTCGACCGGCTGGGGCTCTCGGCAGAGATCGGGCACCGGTTCGACCCCGATGAGCTCGTGCCCGAAGCGGGACAAGGCGCCGTTGCGCTGCAGGTCCGCGCCGGCGAGGAGGAGCTGGCCGCCGCCGTGGACGATGCGGAGACCCGCCGCCGCGTGACGGCCGAGAGGGCCTGCGTCGCCCGCATCGGGGCCGGCTGCCTTGCGCCCGTCGCGGCCCATCACGACGGTGACGCGCTCACCGCGCTGATCGCGGCCGAGGACGGCGCGTGGATCGAGCGCAGGCGCGGGGACGATCCGGTGGCGCTCGCGGAGGAGCTCCTCGCCGCGGTGCCGTGAAAGTCGCTGTCACGGGAACGGATGACCGCCTGGCCGACCGCCTCCGTGCGGCCGGCTTCGACGTCGTCGAGGCGCCGCTGATCCGCATCGAGGAGATCGACGGGCCTCCGATCGACGGCGAGCGCTACGACTGGATCCTCGTCACGAGCAGAAACGCGGTCGAGCCGCTCCTGCGGCGGCTGTCGGGGCGGCCGGGCAGGATCGCGGCGATCGGCCCCGGAAGCGCGGAGGAGCTCAGCGCTCATGGCATCGACCCCGACTTCGTCGCCGAGCGGTCGACGCAGGAAGGGCTTGCCGAGGAACTGCCGGCGCCGCACGGCCGGGTGCTCCACGCTGCCGCCGAAGATGCTCGGGACGTGCTCGTCCGTGAGCTCGGCGCCGAGTGGGTCCCCCTCTACCGAACAACCGCCGTTGGGCTTGCCTCGTTCCCGGACGCCGACCTCGCGACGATTGCGTCGGCCTCCGCTGCGCGCGTCCTCGGCGGGCTGCGGAGGGATATTCCCTGCGTGAGCATCGGCCCGGTGACTTCGGCCGAGGCGAGCGACGCCGGTCTCGAGGTCGTCGCCGAAGCCGAGAGCCACGACCTCGACGGCCTGGTCGCAGCCGTTAAGCTCGCCGCATCGCACGCCAGTTCATCACCCTCCTGACCGATTTCGGCCTCGAGGACGACTTCGCGGGCACGTGCCGAGGCGTGATCAAGACGATCGCGCCCGACGTCGAGGTGATCGACATCACGCACGGGATTCCGCCCCAGCACGTCCTCCAGGGCGCACTCGTCCTCGCGAGCACCCTTCCGTACATGCCCACGGGCGTGCACGTCGCGATCGTGGATCCCGGTGTGGGCAGCGAGCGCAAGCCGATCGCGCTGCGTGGAGCCGACGAGCGCGTGTACATCGGGCCCGACAACGGGCTGCTCCTGATCGCGGCCGACCGGCTCGGCGGTGTGTCCGAGGCCGTCGAGATCGCGGAGCAGCGGTACATGCTCGAGCGGATCTCGCACACCTTTCACGGGCGGGACATTTTCTCTCCCGCGGCAGCTCACCTTGCGAGCGGCGTCGAGCTCGCGCAGCTCGGCCCTGCGCTCGATCCAACGACCCTGCACCGCCTCGAGTTTCCCGAGCCCTCCGTCGGCGAGTCGCGGATCCGCGCGACCGTCCTCTACATCGACCGCTACGGCAACGTGCAGCTCAACGTCACCGCCGAGCACCTCGGTCGGGTGGGGATCGACCCCGGCGCACGGGTCGAGGTCGAGGTCGGGTTCGAGCGCTACTTCGCGGTGGCGGCGCGCACCTTCGCGGACGCGCGCAGGGGCGACATCGTCCTCTACGAGGATGCGTACGCGAACATCGCACTCGCCCTCAACCGCGGCGACGCGGCGCGGATGTTCGCGGTGCGGGTCGGGGACGAGCTGCGGCTCTCTTCTGCATGAGGGCGCGGCTCGAAGCGGCCGGGCGGCGGTTCGCCCGGGTGACGACGCAGATCGTGGTCGCGCGGCCTGCGCTGTGGCGCCTTTTCCGCGGCCCCATCCGCCGGCAGTTCGGCTCGCTGGCCTCGAGCTGGGAGGGCAGGCTCGGGCCCGAGGGCCTCGTGCCGCTCGGCGCGGCTCTCGACCGGCTGGAGGAGGCCCCGCGCAAGGTGCTCGACCTGGGCACGGGAACAGGGAAGGCCGCGCGCGTGGTAGCGAAGCGGTTTCCGGGCGCCGAGGTGATCGGAGTCGATCTCGCGCCCGAGATGGTCGAGGAAGCCGGGCGCCTGCTTCCGCCGGAGCTCGCCGCCCGCGTGTCGTTCCAGGTCGCGGACGGTTCGAGGCTCCCCTTCTCCGACGGCGCGTTCGACCTCGTCGTCCTCCAGAACATGATTCCGTTCTTCGAGGAGCTCGGACGGGTCACGGCCCCGGGCGGCAGGGCGGTCTTCGCGTTCTCGCGAGGCGCGGACACTCCGATCTGGGTTCCGCCCGAGACGCTTCGCGGTCGCCTCGGAGCCGTCGGCTTCGCCGAGGTCGAGGAGCTCGCCGCGGGAGACGGGGTCGCCGTCCTTGCCGCTCGGGACGAGGCCGTCTAGGATCCCCACCCAAGCGACGTCCGCGGCGCGGTAGCACCGGCCCGGACGTCGTTTTTCGCGCTCCGGTCCGTGCAGGGTGAGATGGCGAGGGCCGGAATCGAACCGGCGACACCACGGTTTTCAGCCGTGTGCTCTACCAACTGAGCTACCTCGCCGCGCGTTCTCGCCG
>JAICVP010000190.1 GCA_025935275.1 Thermoleophilia bacterium | reverse complement strand
TTCGAGCGGGTGCCGGAGCACGTGCTCACGGTTCTCGACGAGGCGTACTTCGAGTACGTCGAGTCCGACGACTATCCGGACGGAATCGAGGAGTCGGTCAAGACCGGCCGGAAGGCCCTCGTCCTGCGCACGTTCTCGAAGATCTACGGCCTGGCCGGGCTCCGGGTCGGCTACGGCGTCGGGCCGGCGGGGGTGGTCGAGGCGATCGGGAAGGTGCGAAACGCGTTCGACATCAACCAGACCGCGCAGGACGCAGCCCGCGCGAGCATCGGAAACGAGGCCGAGCTCGCCCGCAGGCGGCGCGAGACAGCCGAGGAGCGGAGCCGCCTCGAGGAGGCGTGCACCGAGCTCGGGCTCTCGGTGGCGTCGCCTCCGGTCGCCAATTTCATCTACGTCGAGACCGGTGAGGACTCTCGCGCGCTCTTCGAACGGCTCTTGCGCGAGGGCGCGATCGTGCGCCCGCTGGGGCCGTTCGGCGCGGACGACGCGATCCGTGTCACCGTGGGCACGCGCGACGAAAACGAGTTCTTCGCGGCCGCGCTGGGGCGAGTGCTCCAGGCCGCGCATAGCTCGAGCTAGGACTTACCGGCCTCGCGCGGCGCTGTTACGGTTCGGGCCGTGACAGGGGGCCGCAGCCGGGCTCGTTTCGAGCTCGTGCGAGAGGCAGGAGGATTCCGCCTTCTCTTCTTCGCGACGCTCGCGTCCAGCATCGGCACGTGGCTCGCGTTCATCGCCCTCGTCGTCGACGTCTTCGACCGCACCGAGAACGCCTCCTGGGTCAGCGCCCTGCTCGTGGTCGAGTTCCTGCCCAGCGTGATCGTCGGTTTCCTCGCCGGCCGGCTGCTCGACGTGGCGTCGCGCCGGTGGATCCTCGTCTTCGCCGATCTCGCCCGGGCGGCCGTCTTCTTCGCGCTGCCCTTCGCGACGAGCGCGTTGCAGATCGTCGCGCTGGCCTTCGTGGCCGGTGTCGCGACCAGCCTCTTCCGCCCGGCCGTGTACGCGGGGCTGCCGAATCTCGTCGCCGATGAGGACCTGCCGCAGGCCAACGGGCTCCTCCAGAGCGCCGACAACTTCACCTGGGCGGTCGGCGCTCTCGTCGGCGGGGCGCTGGTGGCAGCGACGAGCCCGGACGTGGCCTACCTCGTGAACGCGTTCAGCTTCCTCGTCTCGGCGCTCCTGATCGTGCGGATCCGCCAGAGCCTCGAGGAGCCGGAGCGTGCGCCGAGCCGTGGCCACTGGGGCGATCTCGCCGACGGGTTCTCCTTCGCCCTCCGCTCGAAGTCGCTCCTGACGATCATCGTCGCGTGGAGCATCGCGATCTTTGCGACCGCGGGGGTCAACGTCGCAGAGATCGTCCTCGCGAAGAACGTGTTCGACGCCGGTGACTTCGGCTATGGACTGCTCGTCGCAGCGGGCGCCGTCGGGCTCCTGCTCGGCAGCCTCTTCGGCGGGAGCTGGATCGAGCAGCGAGGGATGGCGGTGCCCTACGGGGTGTCGATCGGGCTGATGGCGCTCGGCTTCGGAGCGGCCGCAGCGGCGCCGAACGTGTGGGTGGCCGCGATCGTCGTCGTGGCCGCCGGCGCGGGGAACGGAGTCGCGGTGATCACGAACGCCGTCCTCGTCCAGCGTGGGGCACCCGACCGCCTGCGCGGCAGGGCGTTTGCGGTGGTCATGAGCCTCGGCTACGCGTTTCTGGGCCTCGGCATGATCGTCGCCGGCCCGCTTACGAACGAGGCCGGCGCGCGGACGGTCTGGGCGGCGGCCGCCGGGCTGCTGGGGATCGCCGCGATCGTGGGCTTCCTCCTCGCCCGCAGGGTGGACGCCGAGACCGGGCGCGTTTCCGCCCGGCACGCATCCGGCCCGGAGCCTCTCCGGGATTGACTCGGGGCTGGACTCTGGACGCGCTAGTCGAGGGCGTTCGCTCGGGCGAGCGCCGCGCGCTCGCGCGCGCGATCACTCTCGTGGAAAACTCGGATCCGCTCGCGTACGAGCTCATCCGCGAGCTCTATCCGAGCACGGGCAGCGCCTACGCGATCGGCGTCACGGGCCCGCCCGGCGTGGGGAAGTCGAGCCTGATCAGCGCGCTCGTCCGCCAGGTGCGAGCCGAGGACGCATCGGTCGGGGTGATCTCCGTCGATCCGTCCAGCCCGTTCACGAAGGGTGCGCTCCTCGGCGACCGCATCCGCCTCGCAGACCATTTCCTCGACCCCGAGGTCTTCATCCGCTCGATGGGGACGCGCGGCCACCTCGGCGGGCTGGCCGAGGCGACGCTGCAGGCCGCGCTGGTCCTCGATGCAGCGGGGAAGGACCTGGTCCTCCTCGAGACCGTGGGGGCGGGCCAGAGCGAGGTCGAGATCATCTCGATCGCCGACACCGTCCTGCTCGTGCTCATGCCAGGTTCAGGAGACTCGATCCAGGCGCTGAAGGCGGGAATCATGGAGATTCCGGACGTGATCGCGGTCAACAAGCGCGATCACCCGGCGGCGAAGACGATGGTGAACGAGGTCCGGTCCATCCTCGCCCTCGACACCGAGCGCGACTGGCAGCCGCCGATCGTCCTCACCGAAGCGGTGCGCGGCGAGGGGATCGAGGAACTCTGGAGCGAGATCTCCGCGCACCGGAGCCATCTCGAGTCCGGCGGCCTGCTCGCGGAGCGGCGCGCGAAGAATCTCGCCGGGGAGGTCTTTGCGGTTGCCAGCGCGCGGGCAAAGGCGCACCTGGAAGGCGCGGTAGGAGATGATCCGGAGCTACAGCGCCTGCTCGAAGCGGTTCAGCGACGCGAGCTCGACCCTTTGACGGCGGTACGCGAGATCATGGAGAAGGTGTTCAAGGTTCATGAGGACGGCGTCGGGCCCAACACTCGCTGAGATCCAGGCGGCGCGGCAGCGCGTCCGGGGCCTCGCGCGCGAGACACCCGTGTACTCCTCCGAGACGCTGGGGCGCCGCAGCGGCCGCCAGGTCTTTCTCAAGGCGGAGAACCTGCAGCGAACCGGATCGTTCAAGATCCGCGGCGCGGTCAACAAGCTCGCGACGATGACGGACGAGGAACGGGCAGCCGGGGTCGTGACCGCGAGTGCGGGAAACCACGGCCAGGCCGTCGCGCTGGCCGCGCGCGAAGCGGGCGTGGCCGCGACGGTCTTCATGCCCCTCGACGCGCCGATGGCGAAGGTCGACGCGACACGGAGCTACGGCGCCGAGGTGCTCCTGTCGGGGGAAGGGTTCGACGAGGCACAGGGCGCCGCGCACGAACGCGAAGCGGCCGGCGCAACGTTCATCCATGCGTTCGAGGACGAGGCCGTCGTGGCCGGACAGGGTACGCTCGGGCTCGAGCTGGCCGACCAGCTCGGAGATGTCGAAACCCTGGTCGTTCCCATCGGAGGGGGCGGGCTGGCCTCGGGGATCGCACTCGCCCTGCGTGAGCTGCGGCCGGAGATGCACCTCGTCGGCGTTCAGGCGGCGAGCTGCGCACCCTTCGCGGGCCTCGAGCCGAGCGGCATCACGATCGCCGACGGCATCGCCGTGAAGCAGCCCGGCGAGCTGACCAAGAGCATCCTGGAGGACCGCCTGGACGCCATCGTCACCGTCACCGATGCCGAGATCGCCGACGCGATCGTGCTCCTGCTGGAGCGTGTGAAGCTGGTCGTCGAGGGCGCCGGCGCAGCTTCGGTCGCCGCCTTGCTGACAGGAAAGATCGAGGGCAGGGGGCCGGTCTGCGCGCTCCTCTCAGGCGGGAACATCGACGCCTCGATGCTCGTGGAGGTCACACGCCACGGGCTGACGCGGGCAAGCCGCTTCCTCGTCCTGCGAACGCGGATCTCCGACCGCCCGGGCGCGCTGGCTGCGCTCCTGGCTCGGATCGCCGAGCGCCGCGTGAACGTCGTCTCCGTCGACCATCAGCGCGAGGGGATGGACCTCCCGGTGACGGGTACGGCAGTCGAGCTCACTCTGGCCACGCGCGACGAGGAGCATTGCGACGAGCTCCTCGGCTTCCTGGCCGAATCGGGCTACGAAGCCGAGCGCGTCCGCTAGACGGTGATGGGCCTCGCGCTGGGCTCGCGCTTGCGGGAAAGCTGCGTCCGAAGGCGCGTGAACACACCGGGCCGCTCGTCGTCGAACGAACGAGCGAGCCGGGCGCGCTCCGCTTCCCGGAGCAGGTCCTCTTGCCGGGCGCGTGCGATGGCGAGGTGGGTGTGAGGGCTGTAGTACATGCCCACTAGACGCGCGGGCGGGGTGCTTTCTTCCCTCGCTCGCTAGATTCGCAGCGTGCACAAGGACTACTCCTCGACGCCGCTCCCGAAGAAGCTCGGGATCAAGGAGGGCTCGCGCGTCGCTCTCGTGAAGGCACCGGCAGGCTTTGCCGACGTGCTCGG
>JAICVP010000278.1 GCA_025935275.1 Thermoleophilia bacterium | reverse complement strand
TCGGCGACCTCGTCCACGCGCAGGTCGAAGGCGTTGAGCGAGCCGACGAAGTCCGCGACGAAGGGCGTCTGCGGATGCTCGTAGATCTCCTTTGGGTCGCCGACCTGCTCGATGTCTCCTCCGTTCATGACCGCGATGCGGTCGGACATCGTCAGCGCCTCTTCCTGGTCGTGCGTGACGTAGACGAACGTGGTCCCGAGCTCGGTCTGGATCCGCTTCAGTTCGAGCTGCATCTGCTTGCGCAGCTTGACGTCGAGCGCTCCCAGCGGCTCGTCCAGGAGCAGCGCCGCCGGGCGGTTGACGAGCGCGCGTGCGAGCGCAACGCGTTGCTGCTGGCCCCCCGAGAGCTGCTGCGGCTTGCGCTTCTCCATGCCTTCGAGCTGGACGACCTTCAGCATCTCTCCGACCCGTTCGCGGCGCTCTCCGCGCGGCACGCGCTTCAGCTCGAGGCCGAACGAGACGTTGTCGTACACCGACATGTGCGGGAAGAGGGCGTAGTGCTGGAAGACGGTGTTGACGTTGCGCTGGTTCGGCGGCACGTTGGTCACGTCTGCCCCGCGCAGGAGCACGCGGCCGTTGTCCGGCACCTCGAAGCCCGCGATCATGCGCAGCGTCGTCGTCTTGCCGCAGCCGCTCGGGCCGAGCATGGAGAAGAACTCGCCGTCGCGGATGTCGAGGTTCGTCTCGCGAACGGCGACGACGTCTCCGAAGCGCTTGCCTACGCCCTCGAGGCTGATTGCGATGCCGGAATCGGCCGACACCGGACGATCCTACGCCTACTCGACCACGTCTGAATAGGCCACGACGAATTCCTCGGAGCCGACGACCTCGGCGCCGGCGGTCGCGGCCATCTGATCCCGTAGCGTCGAGCGGGACACGCGCGTCTTGACCACGGCCTCCTCGTTCTCCCAGAAGGTCACGAAGCACGCGCTTCCGGAGGCCTCGTCGACGAGAGCGATCAGCCCTCTGTACCCGTCGATCTGCTGCAGCCAGTCGAGCATGGCTTCGCTCGCCATGCGAGCGGTGCCGGGCAGATCCTCGATCTCGCCTTTGAACTTGGACATGCTCACGTGCACGACTGACCCTTTCCGTTGCAGAAAGAAGGCCGCCCATGGACGGCCTCTCGAGCACAACGATGGTAGCTGGTCGAGCACCAGGTTTCGAATCGACCCGCCGGGTAGGCGTTAGCCAGATGGCAGCGCAGGAAGGTCCCTCTTTCGCCCATCCGGTCGAGAGCGCGCTCGCGCAGATGCTCGACGCGCACGGCATCGCCTGGGAGTACGAGCCGCACGAGTTCATCCTTCGGCGGGACGCCGACGGAACCGTCCGCGAGGCCTTGACCCCGGACTTCTTCCTCCCTGAAATCGGCTCCTACGTCGAGTGCACTGTCATGCGGCAGCGCGAGACCACGCGGAAGAACCGCAAGGTGCGCCTCGCCCAGGAGCTCCACGATGTGGTCATCGCGATCCTCTACAAGCGCGACCTGAGGCAGCTCGGGCTCTGGCTCAAGGGAGAGGCCAGGCCCGTCGAGCCGTAACCCGGGCGGCAAGGGAGGCGTTGGAAGCACATGGCAAACGCGCCTGAGGGAATTGTCCTGGGGCGCCACCGCGACCTCCAGGGCAGGAAGCACCAGGTCTGGGTTCGCCGCGGGATTCTCGCGGTCATCGGGATCGTGCCCCTGCTCGGGCTCTTCAACTTCTTCGGCCAGCGGCCCACCGACACGCAGGCGGCCGGGCAGGCCGCGACTCTCAGTCTGAGCGCACCCCAGCGCGCACGTGGGGGCCTCCTCTACCAGGCGCATTTCACGATCGAGGCTCACCGGGACCTCGAGAACGCTGCCCTGATCCTCCATCCCGACTGGCTGCAGGGAATGACGCTGAACACCCTCGAGCCCTCTCCCACCGAGGAGACGAGCGAGAACGGAGCCGTGCGCCTCGAGTTCGGCCCGATCGCCTCGGGGAACAGGTTTGACGTCTTCCTGCAGTACCAGGTGAACCCGACCGCGGTGGGCTCGCGCAAGCAGTGGGTGGAGCTCGTCGACGGCCAGACCCGCGTGGCCTCGATTCAACGCGGGCTCTTCCTCTTCCCGTGAGGTAGCGAATGGATCTCGTTCTCCGCGCCATCTTCCTCTACTTCTTCGTCTTCGCGATCACGCGCGTGATCGGCCGGCGCGAGCTCTCGCAGCTGGCGCCCTTCGACATCATTCTGCTCATCGTCGCCGGCGACGCGATCCAGCAGGGGCTGACGCAGGACGACTACTCGTTGACCGGCGCCGTGCTCGTGGTCGGCACCTTCGCGATTTTGCAGCTCTTCACGTCGTACGCGAGCTTCAAGATCGTGCGGCTGCGGCCCCTCCTCGAAGGCGAGCCGATCGTGATCATCCAGGACGGCAAGGTGCTCGACCGCAACCTGCGGCGCGAGCGTCTCACGAAGGAGGAGATCGAGGAAGAAGCGCGCCAGCAACAGATCTCTTCCCTGGACCAGGTCCAGTGGGCCGTCCTTGAGAACAGCGGCAAGATCAGCTTCCTGACGAAGAGCTAGACCAGATCGCGCGGCACCGTGAAGGTGCGGGCGCGCGAGAAGATCAGGTCGCCGTTCTCGTAGGCGTCGACCTGGTGGACGAGCAGGAAGCTATCTGCGTCGGCCGTCATCGAGCTCGACGTCTCGACGTGGGCCGACCAGCCGTCGCGCGCCATGCCCATCTGCCGACGACACTCGACCTGGGCCGAGAGGGGATCGCCCTCCTCGATGCGATAGACGTCGGTCTGGGCTCCTTCGATCTCGAGGGTGCCGGGCG
>JAICVP010000081.1 GCA_025935275.1 Thermoleophilia bacterium | reverse complement strand
GCCCGTCTCCGCGGCTGCGACGTACGGCGAGTTGGCGGAGAGCGCGAGAACCAGCGGCAGCCATGGGAGCACGGCCTCGAGCGCCGCCATGCAGGCCTCGGGGCTTTGCATGCCGACATGGACGTGGAGGCCGGAGACGTACTGCCGCCGCGCGGACGGCCCCGCGTAGTCGACGAACATGCGGTAGGCCGCGCTCTCGCCGACCGGCTGCTCCTCGGGCACGGCCGTCGGCCAGGAGCCGGCGCCGGCGAGCACGAGGCCGGCAGCGCCCGCAGCGTCCTTCGCGCGCTCGCGCAGGACCCGGAGCTCCTCGACGGCGTCAGAGACGGTGGCGTGGACGCCGGTGTTCAGCTCCACCACGGAGGCGAAGAGCTCCTCCTTCAGCCGCGCGCCGTCGAGGGCCTCGCGCGGGAACGGGCGCGGCACGAGCGTCTCGGCCTCCAGGCAGAAGAGCTCCTCCTCGATCCCGACCGTGAAGGCGTCCGTCTGGCCGAACGTGTGGGGAATCACGAAGGAGACTTTAGGAAAGGAGGCCCCGACCGAGTGAGGCTTCCTCGCAGACGTTCGCTGGCGTGCGCCATGCAAGGACGCAGCGAGCGTGCGTAGCCGGAGGCTACGGGCGCGACCGAGGACGCGGCAAGGCGTGCGTCCGGCAAACGTCTGCGAGTCAAGCCCTCACTCGAGAGTGGACTCACAGAAAGGTGGTCGGAGGCCCGGGCAGGCGGGCGGGCCTCCGACCGTACTTCCGAGAGCCAAGCTGGCGATGCGGCTTCCGGAAGCGTGCCCCTTGGGGTAAGGGGCCAAGGGCGCCGTTATCCGACTGGAGTGCTCGGTTGGCGCCCAAGCTCAACCGTCACGTTCAAAGTCTCCTGTCCGCGATGCACCTCGAGATCGAGGGAATCGCCTGGTTGTTTCGAAGTCACTACGGACGCAAGCTGGTCGGTGGTTTCGATCGACTGTGCGTCTGCTTTCGTGATCACGTCGCCGCCGAGCCAGTAGGTCGTGCCGGCGTAGACGACCTGTGTGGTGCCGCCGCGGAGGCCTGCCTTCGCTGCCGGGCTTCCGGGCTGGACATGCTGGATGAGCACGCCCTGGTCGACGGGCACGCGGAAGTTCGCGGCGACGTCGGAGTTGATCGGGACCATCTCGATCCCGAGGTACGCGTGCTCGACCTTGCCCTCCTTGATGAGCTGGCTGGCGACGTCCTTGACCGTGTCGATCGGGATGGCGAAGCCGATGCCCACGTTGCCGCCGGACTCGCTCTCGATCTGGGCGTTCACGCCGATGACATCGCCGTTCGCGTTGAGCAGCGGGCCGCCCGAGTTCCCGTGGTTGATGGCTGCGTCCGTCTGGATGACCTGGTCGATCTGGTAGCCGTTCGGCGACGGAATGTGACGCTGGAGCGCACTGACGATGCCCGCGGTGACCGTGCGCTCGAGCCCGAAGGGATTGCCGATCGCGACCACCGCGTCTCCGACTTTGACGGCGCTCGAGTTGCCGAGGGCGAGCGGCGTCAGCGAGCGGGCCCACGCCCCCTGGATCTTCAGGACGGCGATGTCGGTCGAGGGGTCGCTGCCAACGACGGTCGCGTCTCTCTGCTCCTCGTCGGAAAAGCTGACTTGCACTTTCTTGGCGCCTTGGACGACGTGGTAGTTCGTGATGACGTGACCGTCCTTATCGATCACGAAGCCCGAGCCCTGGGCCTGCTGCTCCTGCGCTCCGAAGAGGTTGTCCGACACCACCGTCGTCGAGGTGACCTGGACGACGCCGTGCTTCGCGGCCTCGTAGATGTCCGAGATCCTCTTCGCGCCGCTCGACGGGAACGCGGCCGGCTCAGTCGTCTCGCTCTGGACCTCGCGGATGACCGTGGTGCTCGAGCCACCGTCGACCGTGTTGCCGATGCCGACGGCGACGGCGCCGCCGAGAAGAGCGGCTGCCACGAGCGCGCCTGCCTTCGCCCACCCAGATTGCATGCGTCGGTTATAGGCAGCGGCCTATGAAGCGCGGGTTGCGGGCGGTTAAGCAGACGTTAAGCGGGGTTCGGCCGGCGCCCCTTGACATATTGATTCCGGTCGATATATTGACATTCATCGATGGATGCTCTGCCCGTGATCGACTGCTGCGCGCCGCTCGGGGCCGCAAGTCTCTCGACCGAAGAGGCCGAGGCCGGCGCGGCGCTTTTCGCGGCGCTTTCCGACCCCGCCCGGGTGCGCATCGTCAATTTCGTCGCGACGAGCGACGAGCCGGTCTGTGCCTGCCATCTGATCGAGCCGCTCGGTCTTGCGCAGCCGACTGTTTCCCATCATCTGAAGCGACTGGTCGACGCAGGGCTCCTCGAGCGCGAGCAGCGCGGCAAGTGGGCCTATTTCTCGCTCGCGCCCGAGGCGGGCACGCGACTCGCCGGGCTCGTCGACTTGGCTCGCGATCGAGAGGAGGCTCTGCGATGACCACATCCGACTCCTTGCGCGAAGAAGTACGGCGCAAGTACGCCGAGGCTGCGATCGCCGTGGTCGAAGGATCGGGCTGCGGCTGCGGGAGCGGTTCGTGCTGCGAGGGCGGAGAGAGCGAGGACTTCGGGGCGTCGCTCTACACGCTCGCACAGCGCGGCGAGCTCCCGGATGCGGCCGCGCTTGCGTCACTCGGCTGCGGCAACCCGACCGTGGTGGCCGAGCTCGCCGAGGGCGAGACCGTCCTCGACCTCGGCTCCGGCGGGGGCATCGACGTGATCCTGTCCGCGAGGCGCGTCGGGGCCACCGGCCTCGCGTACGGGCTCGACATGACCGACGAGATGCTGGCGCTCGCGCGCAAGAACGCGGCCGACGCGGGCATCGCGAACGCGATTTTCCTCAAGGGCTTCATCGAGCAGATTCCACTCCCCGCGGATTCGGTCGACGTCGTGATCTCCAACTGCGTCATCAACCTGTCGACGGACAAGGCCGGCGTCCTCGTCGAGATCGCCAGGGTGCTCAAGCGGGGCGGACGGCTCTGCGTCTCGGATGTGGTGGCCGAAGACCGGCTCACGGAAGACGAGCGGGCCCAGCGCGGGTCCTACGTCGGCTGCATCGCGGGCGCCCTGTCGAAGGCAGAATACGAGGCCGGACTGGCGGCCGCGGGCTTCGAGAACATTTCCGTCGAGTTCACGCACGAGGTGGCGGACGGCATCCACGGTGCGATCATCAGAGCCGTGCAGACCGCGAATCCAGCAGCGAAGGGCTTGCCCGTCGTCCAGCCGGCGGAGCGCGCCGGCTGCTGCTGATGGCCGTCGACTCGTCGATCATCACCATCGAAGCGCTTCTCCCCGAGCACTGGACCGGGGTCGCGCGCGTGTACGAGGAGGGGATCGCGACGCGGAACGCGACCTTCGAGACCGAAGTACCGACGTGGGAGGCGTGGGATTCGTCGCACCTACCCGGTCACCGCTTCGTGGCCGTACGCGAGGGCGAGGTGGTCGGCTGGGTGGCGGTCGGCCCGGTCTCGGGACGCTGCGTCTACGCGGGCGTAGTCGAGAACAGCGTCTACGTCGCGGAGTCGGTGAGAGGCCAGGGCGTCGGCCGCAGTCTCCTCGAGGCGCTGATCGCCTCGACCGAGGCCGCCGGCATCTGGACCATCCAGGCGGGCATGTTCCCGGAGAACGAGGGCAGCATCCGCCTGCACCGCTCGGTCGGCTTCACGACGGTCGGCACGTACGAGCGGCTCGGCAAGCTCGACGGCGTCTGGCGCGACGTCCTCATGTTGGAGCGGCGCAGCCCGAACGTGGATTGAGCCGCGTCCTCTTCGTCTGCGTGCGAAACGCCGGCCGCTCGCAGATGGCCGAAGCGCTTTTCACCGCTGCTTCGGAAGGACGCCACGAAGCACGCTCCGCGGGGACCGCGCCCGCCGAGCACGTCCATCCCGAGGTCGTTGCGGCCATGCGCGAGCTCGGCTTCGAGCTCGGGAGTCACGTGCCGCGCAAGCTCGAACCGGCCGATGCCGAGTGGGCGGACGTCGTCGTGACGATGGGCTGCGGTGAGGAATGCCCTTACCTCCCGGGGAAGCGCTATGTCGACTGGGAGCTCGACGATCCCCATGGTCTGCCGCCCGAGGACGTCCGGCGCATCCGCGACGGCATCGCCGAGCGGACGAAAGCCTTGGCCGGCGAGTTGGCCTCGTAGCCACGCGCGACTACCCTGTAAGGGTGCTCGAACGAGTGACCGTCAAGACGCTCCCGCTGGCGAATCGCTACGCGGAGCACGCGCCTGTCGCGGCCACATGCTGCAACGCCTGCCGCACTTGCGTGCAGACGAACGCGCTCGCGGCCGTCGCCGCAGCCGGGCTCTGGCTGCTGTCGTCGGCCGGCCGGCTCAGGAGGCGTCGGAGCGGGTCCGGCGCGCACGCGAATCCGCACCGCGGTTAGATTCACCCTCTGGAAGCGGCCTCCCTCCTCGCCAGCACCCTTCCCGACGGCGGAACGATCGGCGTCCCGGCTCCCGCGAGCCCGTGGGAGAACCGCTCCGATCTCCTCCGGGGCGTCGAGTGGTGGGAGGCCCAGGGCTACCGCGTCAAGCTCGCGCCGGGAATCGACGGGCGGGACGACTTCGTCGCCGGCTCGCCCGAGCAGCGCGGCGACGACCTGAACGCGCTCTTCGCGGATCCCGAGGTTGACATCGTCCACTGCATGCAGGGCGGGTACGGCTCGGCGCAGGCGATTCCCTTCCTCGACTTCGACGTCATCGCTGCCAACCCGAAGCCGTTCATCGGCTACTCCGACATCACCGCCCTGCACGTCGCGATCCGGCAGCGCACCGGCCTGGCGACCTTCTACGGCCCGGGCGTGGCGGGTGTCGGCGACAAGGAGGCCACCGCTTTCACGCGCGCGCGGCTCCTCGAGGTGCTGCGCGGCGGCGGCGCGGGCGAGGTCCCCCGCGACCCTGACGATCCGTACGTGCGGGCCATCGCCGGCGGCAAGGTCTCCGCGCCCCTGGCGGGCGGCTGCCTGTGGCTCCTCATGCAGACCATGGCAACGCCTTGGGAAATCGACCTCGACGACGCCATCTTCTTCTTCGAGGACGTGGATGCGCCGCCGTGGTACATCGACGGAGCGCTCGTCCAGCTCGGCCAGGCCGGCAAACTCGATGGGGTCGTCGGAGTCGTAGTAGGCGAGATGGAGAAGTGCGAGTGGCGCGAGGATCGGCCCGAATGGCCAAGGACCAAGTCCCTGGAGGACGTCCTGGAGCAAAGGCTGGAGCCGCTCGGGGTCCCCGTGCTATACAAGCTGCCCTTGGGTCACGGAAAGAACCTTGCGACGCTCCCCCTCGGCGTTCCCGCAACGGTCGACGCCGATGCGCGCACACTCACGATCGACGAGCCCGCGCTCACCGCGCGCGGCGAATCCCTCGCAACGCCGAGGGAGAAAGGGAGGACGGCATGAGAAGAACGATTCCGGTCGTCGTCGCGCTGCTCGCGGCGCTGGCGCTGACGCTGACCGCCTGCGGAGGAGGATCGGGCGGAAACGCCACGGGCTCCGGCGGCTCCGAGACGGGCGCCGTCACCGAAGGCGGGATCCTGCGCGTCGGCTCGATCAACTACATCGACTCGTTCAACCCGTTCCACTTCATCGAGTCGCAGTCCTACAACGCCTTCATCATGCTCTACCCCCAGCTCGTCCAGTACGACTTCGAGAACGGGGAGTACGTGATCGTCGGCGACCTGGCCGACTCCTGGGATACCTCGGCCGACGGGAAGGACTGGACGTTCCATCTCAAGTCCGGGACGAAATGGTCTGACGGACAGCCCCTCACCGCGGAGGACGTCGCGTGGACGGCGAACACGACGGCCAAATACGCGAGTGGCCCGACGGCCGTCATGGCTCCTGCCCTTGCGCATCTCAAGAGCGCCGAGGCGACCGACCCGACGACCGTCGTCCTCCACTACAAGACGCCGGTCGGAAACGTGCTGGCTCAGCTCGAGCAGTTCTTCATCGTCCCCGAGCACGTCTGGGGCAAGTTCGACACAGGCGACGGGAAGGGTCTCAAGACCTACGCGCCCGAGAACGACCTCTCCTCGATGGTCACGGGCGGCGCCTTCACCCTGAAGCAGTACGAGAAGAAAGGCACGACCGTCTTCATCCCCGACCCGAACTACTGGGGCGAAAAGGCACACGTGCAGGCGGTGGCGCTCACCTACTACACGAACTCAGACTCGATGATCGCGGACATGAAGTCGGGCCAGGTCGACTGGGTCGACCAGGTGCCGTTCAACGCGGTCGACGTCCTCAAGAAGGACTCGAACATCGTCGTCCAGCAGATCCCCGGCGCGGAGACCACGAACATCACGTGGAACTCGAACCCGTACAAGGACGAGAACCGCGAGCTGCTCGATCCGCAGGTGAAAAAGGCGCTCTCGATGTGCGTCGACCGGGACAAGCTCATCGAGGTGGTCTTCAACGGCTACGCGGACAAGGTCGAGAGCTTGCCCGGCAAGATCTCGCTGTACGAGAACAAGGACCTCGGACCTCTGGAGCATGACTGCGCCGCCGGCAACGCGATGCTCGACGACCTCGGCTACAAGCGCGGGCCCGACGGCACCCGGATCGCCCCCGCGACGACCGGCAAGTACGCGCAGCCGGCGCACAAGATGCAGTACGAGATCATGCAGCCCACCTCGCTCGACTTCAACGGCCCGCGGGCCTTCGACATCGTCAAGGAGGGGTTTGCGGAGGCGGGAGTCGACGTGACCCTGAAGATCGGCGGGGACTCGACCGCGGCCTACGAGATCGAGACCACCGACCACTGCGACCCGAAGACCAACTCCGGCTATACGGGTTGGGACATCGCCATGTGGGACTGGGTGGGATACATCGACCCGGACTTCATGCTCTCCGTGGTCACGAAGGGCCAGTGGTGCTCCTGGAGCGACACCGGCTGGGACAACCCCGACTACGACGCGCTCTACGAGAAGCAGGGCACGACCGTCGACGAGGACGAGCGGGCGGCGATCGTCCAGCAGATGGAGCAGATGATCTACGACAACTGGGTCTACACCCAGCTCGTCGAGGAGCAGTACATCGACGCGCACACGACGGCGTGGGACGGCATGGACCCGCACCTGAACGCGTACGCGAAGATGTACTGGACGCGGCCGCACAAGGTCGGATAGGAGCAGTGGCCTAGGGACGGAAGAGGACGATGAGGGGCTTCGACTACGTCGGTAAGCGCGTGCTGTTCGCCGCGCTGACCGTCTTCGTCGCGATCACGCTCAATTTCGTCCTCTTCCGCACCCTTTCCGGCGACGCGGTCTCGGCGCTGCGCTGCCGCCAGTGCACGCAGGCGTTCAAGGACTACCAGCGCGAGCAGCTGGGGCTCGACAAGTCCAAGTGGGAGCAATACCAGCTCTACCTCGAGGACCTCGCCCACGGGAACATGGGGAAGTCCTTGCGCTCGGAGCAGCCGGTTACCCATGAGCTCTGGCCGCCGCTCAAGAACACCATGGCCATGGTCGCTCTCGGGACGGTCTTCTCGATCGTCTTCGGCGTCCTCGTCGGCGTCGTCTGCGCGTGGAGACGCGGCACCTGGGCCGACAAAGGCGGCCTCTGGAGCGGACTAGCGTTCTACTCCATGCCGCCCCAGTGGCTCGGGCTCCTGATGGTGCTCTTCGTCGCGGGGTGGTTCGGCCTGCCGACGGCCGGGATCAAAGATCCGACGCTCGGGATCCTCGGGGACGCCTCATGGTGGGACGTCCTCGTCGATCGTCTGCGCCACATGCTCCTCCCCGCCCTCACGCTCGGCCTCGTCCTCTACGGCGAGTACGCGCTCGTCGTGCGCTCGGCGATGCTCGAGACACTGGGAGAGGACTACGTGCTCACCGCCCGCGCGAAGGGTCTCTCGAACTGGAGGACCGTGCGCACGCACGGCCTCCGGAATGCCTTGCTCCCCATCGTCACGCTCGTCGCCCTCTCGCTCGGCTTCATCATCGGCGGGTCGATCACGATCGAGTACGTCTTTTCGTATCCGGGCATCGGCCTCGAGGTGGTCGAGGCAATCGACCAGCGTGACTACCCGATCCTGCAGGGCGCCTTCCTGTTACTCACGCTGTCGGTGATCGGGGCGAACCTCCTGGCCGACCTCCTGTACTTCAAGCTCGATCCGAGGGTCTCCGGATGAGCGCGTCCATCCAGGGTGGCGCCGCCGCGGCCACCGAAGGCGTCGATGTCGCCGCAACCAGGCGGCCCGGGTCGATCAAGCAGGTCGCCCTCCGCGAACCGACCGCGATCGCCGGGCTCGCCATCATCGCGTTCTTCGTTCTCGTCGCGCTGCTCGAGCCGATACTCGTCAGCGGCGACCCGAAGGAGAAGGTCGGGCCGATCTTCGAGCCGCCGAG
>JAICVP010000156.1 GCA_025935275.1 Thermoleophilia bacterium | reverse complement strand
GCGGCGAGCTCGTCGTTCTCCCGACCTATACCGCCATGCTCGCCCTGCGCGAGATTGCGTCCGACCAGGGCCTGGTGCGCCCCTACTGGGAGGAGGCCGTCGCGTGAAGCTCGTCGTCGGTCACCTCTATCCCGAGTACCTCAACATCTACGCTGACCGGGGCAACATCGCGGTGCTCGAGCGTCGAAGCGCCTGGCGCGGAATCGAGCTCGACTACCGGACGATCGGCCTCGGCGAGCCGGTGCGGCCCGGAGAGCACGACCTCTACTATGTCGGCGGCGGCCAGGACCGCGAGCAGGCGCTGATCGCTCCCGATCTGGCTGCCAAGGGCCCGGCGCTGATCGAGGCCGTGGAGGCAGGAGCCGCGTTCCTGGCGGTGTGCGGCGGCTACCAGCTGCTCGGCCGCTTCTACCGCGACCGCTCGGGCGCGGAGCTTCCGGGGATCGGCCTTCTCCCCCATCACACCGTCGCGGGCGAGCGGCGGATGATCGGAGACGTCCTGCTCGAGTGCGAGCTCGACCCGGGAGGGCCGCAGACGCTCGCCGGCTTCGAGAACCATGCCGGCCGCACCCATCTCGACGAGGGCGCCGAAGCGCTCGGACGTGTGGTCTCGGGGTTCGGGAACAACGGCAAGGACGGATTCGAGGGCTGTCGGGTTGCCGGCGCGGTCGGGACATACCTGCATGGCCCGCTCCTGCCGCGGAATGCCTGGCTCGCGGACTGGCTGATCGCACGGGCCCTGGCGCGGCGCGTCGGCGAGGTGCCGGAGCTGGAGCCGCTTCCGGACGAGCTCGAAAGCGCCGCGAAGGACGTCTCCGCCGAGCGGGCGAAGAGCCGCGGCGGGCGCTTCTAGGCGGCCTGCGTCTTCCGGCGTCGGCGGGCGGCCGCCTGGGTGGCGCGGTCCGCGCACCAGTGGCAGCAGTAGCGTCGGCTCCGGTTCCGGGACCGGTCCACGAACACGCAGCAGCAGGGCGAGGCGGCGCAGCGGCCGAAGCGGCGCCAGCCGCCCTCCTCGATCACCCCGAGGAGGGCCACGCTCGCCCGGCCTGCGAGCTCGTCCACGAGCGACCGGCGGCCAATTCCGTAGCGGAAGGTCCACCCCCCGTTTTTCCGCTCCAGCTGCGGGATCGCACCCGACTCGCGAGCCAGGGCGTTCAGCTCTTCGACCGCGGCCGACTCTGCGTCGGCTCCGAAGGCTTCGCGCAGCCGGTCGCGCATCGCGCGAAGAGGCGCCAGGTCTGCCTCCTTCGCGCGCTTCGCCTCCTCCTCCAGGCCGAAGGCGCGGAGGATTAGCCGCAGCATCTGAATGTCGTCCAGATGCTCCGGCGGGTCGTTGAGGACGTCCCAGGTGTTCGCCAAGGCGACGGCGAGGGCGACCGAATCTCTTTCGCGAGGAAGGACCACTGGACTTTTCTCCGGAATCAGTCTAACTTCGTCAGCCCTGTAACGTCTTTTGATACTGATGGCCGTCGACCACCGAGAAATCGCTCTTCCCCAAGGAGAACTGGGTGGCGAGAGCTCGGTAGCCGCCGCAGGCGCTCCGCTCCGCCGCTCGGGCCTCTGGCGCGACGCTTTCATCCGCTTCACGCACAACCGCGCAGCCGTGGTGGCATCGGTCGTCTTCGGGCTCATCGTCCTCTACTGCGTGGTCGTGCCGTTCGTGTCCCCCCACGACCCGAACGCCGTCAACTTCAAGGACGCCTACCTCCCCGTGAGCCCCGACCACCCCTTCGGGACGGACAAGTTCGGCCGCGATCTCTTCACCCGCATTGCGGTCGGCGGCCGCATCTCGATCGCCATCGGCATCGCGGGGACGATCGCGATCATGACGGTCGGCGTTCTCTACGGGTCGATCGCCGGCTTCCTCGGGGGGGCCGTGGACGACGTTCTCATGCGCCTCCTCGACGCTCTCTACGGCCTCCCCTATCTGCCCTTCGCCATCATCACGACGCAGATTCTCAGCCCCAGCGGCGAGGTGACGTTCTGGACGATGGTGGCGGCGCTGACGGTTGCGAGCTGGCTGACCACGGCGCGAATCGTCAGAGGCCAGGTGACGACTCTGAAGCAGAACGAATACGTCAGCGCAGCCCGGGCCGTCGGCGCGCGCTGGTACAGGATCCTCTCCCGGCACCTTCTCCCCAACACGCTCGGGGTGCTCATCATCGCGGCATTCCTCGACCTGCCGGGCGTCGTCCTGGGCGAGGCGTTCCTCTCCTTCATCGGTCTCGGGATCAACCCGCCGACCGCTTCCTGGGGCTCGATCGCCCAGGACGGGAGGGCCGCGTTCGTCCTGCACCCGCTCGTCCTCTTCATCCCGAGCCTCGCGATCGCCACGCTGGTCCTGTGCGCCAACTTCATCGCGGACGGCCTCCGGGACGCGCTCGATCCCCGCACGCGCGCCGAGCGCGCCTGAATTCCAGCACCCGCTCTCGTATCATCGGCGCGAACGCTGGAGGCGGGCACGCTCAAGCGAAAGTCAAGAATCTCGGTCGACGAGGAATGGCGCCGCGTCCTGACCGGGGAGCAGCGCGGGCACTTCTGCTGGAACCCGACGGTCCGGCGCATCAGTCGTGCGATTCCCTCGGATCCACGTTGCAAGCTGTGCGACACCCCGTTTGGACGCCCCGGAAACGTCCTGCGGTTCCTGGGGTTCGGCCCCTCGCGCATCAATCGCCGGATCTGCAGCGGGTGTATCCACGAGCTCGAGAAACGGCCGGGCGGAGCGGAGGTCGAGGCGACGTTCCTCTTCGCCGACGTCCGTGGCTCGACCGCCCTTGCCGAGCGCGTCGGCGCCGAGCAGTTCCGGGGCCTCATGGCGCGTTTCTACGCTGAGGCGGCCGCGTCGGTCGATTCGCGGAACGGGATCGTGGACAAGTTTGCGGGCGACGAGCTCGTCGCGCTCTTCATTCCGGGCTTCGCCGGCGAGGATCACGCGGCCGATGCGATTGAGGCCGCGCTCGAGCTGCTCCAGCGCACCGGAAACGACGATGCGGAGGCATGGCTGCCGGTCGGTGCCGGCGTCCACCTCGGAAAGGCCTACATCGGCACGGTCGGCGAAGAGGAGGCACTCGACTTCACCGCGCTCGGCGATCCCGTCAACACCGCCGCTCGCCTCGCAGGTGTCGCCGGCGCCGGCGAGATCCTTGTTTCCGAGGTGGCCGCCGCGGCGGCGGGCCTGGACACGGCCGGTCTCGAGACTCGGAGCCTGGATCTTCGGGGCCGGTCAGAGCCGCTGGAGGCCTTTGTGGTCGGCGTCGTAGCTCAGGGCGCCCACATGGCGCCGAGGTAGACGACCGGATCGCCGGGCTCCCAGCGCTCCAGGAATCGCTGGATCGGTGGATGCACGGGCAGGTCCGAGAGCTCGTCCCCGGCGAACAGGCGGTGGCCGCGGACGGCTGCGTCCTTCGATGTGACCGCCTCGAGCGACCGCCCGCCGAGATAGCCGGCGAAGATGATGTGGACGACGTGCTTCGTGCCGTGCGGTGCGATCGACTCGACCACTGCGATCGGCCCTTCGAGCGGCAGGTCCTCGTCGATCCCGCACTCCTCGGCGAGCTCGCGCTTCAGCGCCTCGAGGAGCGTCTCCCCCGCGTCGACGCCACCCCCGGGCAGCATCCAGTACTCCTTGCCGGGTTTCTCCTGCCGGATGAGGAGGATCCGGCCTTCACGCCGCAGGACGGCCGAGACCCTGATTCGCGGCTCCATCACGCGGTTTGCGACGAGCCGAAGCCGCGCACGCCCCGCTCGCTCCCGGGCAGCTCGTCCACCTCGCGGACGGCGACCTCAGGAACGGGCAAGACGACGAGCTGGGCGATCCTCTCCCCCGGCTCGGCGACGAACGTCCGCTCGCGGTCGGTGTTCAGGAGCACGACCTTGATCTCGCCGCGGTAGCCCGAGTCGATCAGGCCGGGCGAGTTGACGACCGCGATCCCGTGCCGGGCCGCCAGGCCCGACCGCGGTTGGACGAAGCCTGCATACCCCTCGGGGATCGCGACGGCGAGCCCCGTGCCCACGAGCGCGCGCTCCCCCGGGGCGAGCCGAACCTTGTCGCAGGCGGCGAGGTCGAGACCGGCGTCCCCGCCATACGCTCGCTCCGGCACGCGCGCGTCGTCGCGGAGGCGCTGGATTTCGAGGTCGATCACCGTCCGCGCGCCTTGGCGCTGGCCGCAGGCTCGGCAACGAGGTAGGGCGCGAAGCGCGGCACCTCTCGTTGCGGCAGCTGGGCAAGGACCACGACCCCCTCGGGAGTGTCCAGCCGCTCGTCGATCGGCGCACCGAGCTCGTACAGCTCGGCGAGGATGCGCCCCTCTACGTAGGGCACGAGCAGGCGAACAGGGCGGAGCCGCTCGGCAAACCGCTCTGCGACGCGGGTTTTCAGCTCCTCGAGGCCTTCCCCGCTGAGCGCCGAGACCTGCAGCGCGCCGGGGAAGCGGTTGGCGAGGCGGCGGCGGCGCAGCGGGTCGACGGCGTCGATCTTGTTGAGGACCAGCTCGACCGGGAGCTTGGCGCCGCCGATCTCGGTAAGCACCGATTCGACCGCGGCGATGGTCTCGTCCAGGCGCTCGTCCGACGCCGACGCATCGGCGACGTGGAGGACGAGGTCGGACGTGAGGGTCTCCTCCAGCGTGGCGGCGAAGCCTTCGACGAGCTGGTGGGGCAGGCGGCGGATGAAGCCGACGGTGTCGGTGACGAGGTACGGTCGGCCCTGGTAGGAAAAGCCGCGAGTCGTCGGGTCGAGGGTCTCGAACAGTCGGTCGTCCACGGACACCGAGGCATCCGTGAGCGCGTTCAGAAGCGTGGACTTTCCTGCGTTGGTGTACCCCGCAAGCGCCACAAGGGGGGTCTCCGCCCGGCGCCGGGCCTTGCGCTGGGTGTCACGGCGGCGCTCGAGCTCCTTCAGCCGGCGCCGAAGCTGGCCGATCCGGCGCCGCGCCAGCCGGCGGTCGGTCTCGAGCTGAGACTCGCCGGGGCCGCGTGTCCCGATGCCGCCGCCGAGGCGCTCGAGGTGCTGCCACATGCCGCGCATCCGCGGCAGGTTGTACTCGAGCTGGGCCAGCTCGACCTGGAGCTTGCCCTCGGCACTCGTCGCATGCTGGGCGAAGATGTCGAGGATGAGCTGCGTGCGGTCGACCACGCGCAGCTTGAACTCGTCCTCGAGGCGGCGCTGCTGGCCCGGATCGAGGTCGTCG
>JAICVP010000286.1 GCA_025935275.1 Thermoleophilia bacterium | reverse complement strand
GCTCGATCCGGCCTTCGCGCCGGGAACGGGCACCCCCGAGCCGGGAGGGATGACGACGGGCGATCTGCTCTGGGCGTGTTGCGAGATCGCGTCGCGCGTCGAGCTCGTCGGCGCCGACGTCGTCGAGGTGATCCCGACCGCGGTCGGCTCGGCGGACATCACCGCGCTCGCGGCCGACCGCATCGTGCGCGAGATCCTCACCGGCCTGGCGCTCGGCCGGCGGGACGCTAGCCTGTCCACCGAGTGAGCTCTCGAGGAAGCACCATCCACGAGGCGGCGCGCGGCTTCGAGCACGCGCCGAAGCCGTACGAGATCGGCAGGCCGCCGTATCCGACCGAAGCGATCGAGCGGCTCGTCGCCGAGCTCGGAATCGAGGACGGTCGGCGGGTGCTGGACCTCGCCGCGGGAACCGGCAAGCTGACGCGCCTCCTCGTCCCCACGGGCGCCTTCATCGTCGCGGTCGAGCCCGTCGAGGCGATGCGCGCGGCGCTCACGAAGTCCCTTGCGGAAGTCGAGGCCCTCGCGGGCACCGCAGAGGCCATTCCGCTCCCCGACGGATCGGTGGACGCGGTCACCGTTGGCCAGGCCTTCCACTGGTTCGACGGCGACGCGGCGCTCGCCGAGATCCATCGCGTGCTGCGGCCGGGCGGGCGGCTCGGGCTCATCTGGAACGTGAAGGACGAGTCGGTGGACTGGATCGAAAAGCTTGGCGGAATCATGGAGGCCTACCGCGGCGCCGCCCCTCGGGTGGCCAGTGGCGCCTGGAAGGATGCCTTCGACCGCACCAGGCTCTTCACTCCGCTGCAGCGCGCGCGCTTCTCGTTCGTCCATGAGGCCGACTTCGCCGCCGTGGTCGCGCGGGTGACCTCGGTGAGCTTCATCGCGGCCCTGCCGCCGGCCGAGTTCGCCCGCGTCGTCGACCAAGTGCGGAGGCTGCTCGCCACGCATCCCGAGACGAAGGGCCGCTCGACGTTCGAGCTGCCCTACCGCACCGGCGTCTACTGGTGCACGAAGGCCTAGGCCGTCGTCCGCTGGCGCACGACGGTGAGGCCCCAGGCCTTGCCGCTTTCGAAGAGCTCGTCGCGGTCGACCTCGTCGGCCCAGCCGATGAAGTGGCGCTCCTCGTTGTCGGGCGTCGATCCGAAGATCGCGGGCCGGTCGACCTCCTCCGGCTCTAGGCCGGTCGGCTCACCGCGCTCGAGCGCCTCGTAGCGCTCCTCGGCCGCGGGTCCCTCGGCGTAGCCCTTTCCCATGTGACGATGTTACGTCCGGGGGCCCGACTTCGACCACTCGTCGAGCTCGTACCAGTAGGTGTCCTGCAATGCGGCCGCGACGCGGGGGTCGGTGTGCGCCCCGTTGTAGACGTTGTGGTCGAGGTCGGCACACAGGGTGAGCGCCTCGCGCGGAACGTCCGCGAGGTTGACGAGGACCTCGGCGGGGAGCTGCGCCTCGGCGATCGTGTAGTGCTTGAAGTGGAGGTCCGGCGAGATCTCCAGCAGGGTCGGCCAGTCGCCGCAGGTGCGGGTGCTCACGGAACCTCGATTCGCGTCGAGGCGTCCAAGACCTGCTCGACGAGAACCGCAAGCGCGCGCGCGAATTCCGGCGCGTCGTTCAGGGACTCGATCCGATCGAGCTCGAGGCCCAGCTCCGCTGCCTTCTCGCGCGCTTCCACGTCGATGTCCCAGAGAATCTCCAGATGGTCGGAAACGAATCCGACCGGTGCGACGAGGACCTTGCGGATGCCTTCCCCGTCGAGGCGCTCGAGCTCGTCGAGGATGTCGGGCCCGAGCCACGGCTCGCCGGTCGGGCTTGCGCTCTGGAAGGCGAACGACCAGGACTCGACCCCCGCGCGCTCCGCCACCAGGCGGGAGGTCTCGAGGAGCTGATCCCTGTATGGATCGCCCTCTGCGAGGATGCGCTCGGGGAGGCTGTGCGCGGTGAAGACGACGTGGGCATCGGTGCCGCCGACCCGCTCGGCAAGCAGATCGATCAGGGGGCGGTGGTCGTGCCAGCTCTCGATCATCACGAGCTCGGCCCGCTCTCCGACTCCCTCGGCGAGGCGGTCGCGGTAACCGCCGATCGAGATGGTCGAGTAGTGCGGCGCGAGCACGAGCCCCACGATTCGCTCGGCGCCGTCGGCGAGCGCCTGGTCGGCAGCCTCGGCGATCCGCGGCGTCCAGTGCTTCATCCCGACGTAGACCGGCACGCCCAGCTCGTGCTCGAGCGCGGCGCGCTGGCGCTCCGTGATCTCGTTCAGAGGGGACGAGCCGCCGATGCGGCGGTAGCGCTCGGTCAGCTCGGCGACGGCCTCGGGGCGTACGGGGCGCCCGCCGCGGATGTCGTCGAAGTAGGCGGGGATGTCCTCGGGCCGGCTGGGGCTGCCGTAGGCCATGAGCACGACTGCTGTTTTCATTCTCCGCCCTTTCCGTGTCCCATGGGCGCGGATTTGCGGGCTACGCTGGAAAGCGGGTGGTGGACCGGGGTGGCCCCATGAATGGTCGGCCCCAGGCTCATGCCCACATCTCGGCGGAGGTCCGGGCGTGAACGAGCTCGACCAGCCGCGCCAGATCCGCCGGATCCGTGTCCGGCAGGACCCCGTGCCCGAGGTTGAAGATGTGCCCGCGGCGGCCCGCGACCGCGTCCAGGATCCGGTTCGCAGACGCCGCGACCCGCTCGAACG
>JAICVP010000147.1 GCA_025935275.1 Thermoleophilia bacterium | reverse complement strand
CGATGAGCGCAGCGGCCCCGTTCGCGACCGCCTGCGGCGCGAAGTCGTGCCCGTCAGCCTTGAGCCCCGGGACGCAGACGAAGAGAGCCCCCGGAGTCACCTGCCGTGCGTCGTAGGCGAGGTCGGTGACGTCGACGGGGGCCGGGTTCGCGGTGCGCGCGGCGTGCACGGCGGTGTCCAGGAGCTCGAGGTCGATGGGGCCGGATTCTACCAAGGAGCCTTTCCGCCCTTGCGTCGTGGGCGTGCCAAAAACCTCGCTTTTGCACGATCTTTCCACATTCCACGTACCACCCGCGCGTCTTTTCGCCCTAGGATCGAAGTGGAGGGAGGCTCGCGGCGGCCCCGGCTAATCGGGCGGAATTTCGAGGTACTGCAAGGCGAAATTCGCGATCTCGGCGAAAGCCGGCGCGGCGACCACGCCGCCCCAGATCGCCCCGCGCGGCTCGTCGACTGTGACGAGAATGACCAGCCGCGGGTGCTTCGCCGGGACGAAGCCGACGAACGACGCGACATACGCCGACGTCGAGTACCCGCCCGCACCGTCCGGCTTCGCTGCGGTTCCGGTCTTGCCCGCGATCCGATACCCGGGGACCTGCGCCGCGGTGCCCGACCCCTCCTCGACCACTTCGCGCAGCATGTGCCGAACCTGATCCGAGGTCGTCGTCGAGACGATGCGACGCCGCACCGGCTGGACACGCTGGCCGTCCCCCACCCGGTCGACGAGGTGCGGCTCGATCATGACGCCGCGGTTCGCGATCGCACCGTACGCCGCGATCATCTGCACCGGCGTCACGGCGATGCCCTGGCCGATGGGGACGTTCCCGATCGTCGAGCCAGACCATTCCTCGGGGGCGAGAACGATGCCCTTGCTCTCCCCGGGGAAGTCGATTCCCGTCGGCCGGCCGAAGCCGAAACGGTGGATCCAGTCGTTGACCCTGGTCTGCCCGAGAGCCTCCGCGATGGTGACTACGCCCACGTTCGAGGAACGCGAGAGGATCTGGTCGGTGGTCATGGTCTCGGTGCCGCGCGGCTCGGCGTCGTGGATCTTCCGGTCGGCGACCTGGATCTCGTAGGGAAGGGTGAACTTGGTCGACGGTGTCACGAGACCGGTCTCCAGTGCCCCCGAGATCGTCACGATCTTGAAGGTCGAGCCAGGCTCGTAGGTGTCCGTGACCGCGCGGTTTCGCTGCCGGTCCTGCGAGACGTCGGGGAACCGGTTCGCGTCGTAGCCGGGGTCGTTCGCGATCGCCAGGATGCCGCCCGTGCGCGGATCCATCACGATCGCGCTCGCGGACTTGGCCGCCCAGCGGGTCCGGGTCTCTTCGAGGACGCGCTCGACCTGGCCCTGAATGGAGTGATCGAGGGTCAGATAGACGTTCTCGCCGTCGCTGCCCGGCTTCGAGTCGACCACCTCGAGCGTGCGGCCGAAGGGGTCCTTGACGATCGTCTTCTCGCCACGGGTGCCCGTGAGGGTCTTGTCGAGCTGGAGCTCGAGCCCGGAGAGACCCTTGTTGTCGACGCCCGCGTAACCGAGCACCGAAGCGCCGAGGTGTTTCTGCGGATAGTCGCGCCGCTCTTCGTCGTAGAACCCGAAGCCCTGGATGTGCTTGTCCTGGAGCGACTGGGCAAGACCGGGATCGGCCTGGCGCTCGACATAGACGAATCCGCGTGAGCGGTCAGCGAGCAGCGGATAGACGTTGGCTGCATCGAGACCGAGACTCTGCTGGACGGCGAGGGCGGCGGCGCGCGGATCCTGGATCTGCCGCGGGTTCGCGTACACGGTGGTCGCGCGCGTCCCGACCCCGAGCTCCACGCCCAGCCGGTCGTAGATCGTGCCGCGGTGGGGCGGCACTTCGATCGTCTCGCGGTGCTGGCTCGTCGCCATGCTCCCGAGCGCCTGTGCACGCACCGCCTGCAGCCAGCCCGCGCGCAGGAGCGCGATCGCGAACACCGTCGCGAAGAGAGCGATGAGGAGGCGAATGCGCCGGTTCGCGACCCGCGCCGTCACTGCCTAGTCTCCGCGGTGCTTGAGCTCGAGGTACGTGGTCGAGGCCGGCGTGCCGAGGTGCAGCGTCTTCGTCGCGATTTCCTCGATCCGCCCCGCTGCCGCGGTGGAGGTCAGCTGCGACTGGATGTTCTCCCGCTTCGAGACGAGCTCGTCGCGCTGATTGTCGAGCTGCTCGACCTGCATGTTGAGCCGAAGGACGGCGACATTCAGGGCGACAATGCCGGCGAGCAGCGCAGCCACGATCACGATCCAGAGAACGCCGCCGGCGACCCGCGGTCTGGCCTGACGCCTTGCCGCAGGGCGGGAACGTGGCTGGGGAGATGCCGGAGCGGCCGGCTTCCTGCGCGGCTCCGCGGGAGCGTACGCCCGGGCGGTGGCGGGCGCGAAGCTCGCCATCAGCCCTCACCGACCTTGATCGCCACCCGTAGCTTCGCCGACGCCGAACGCGGGTTCTCGGCAGTTTCGTGCGGCGACGGGCGGACGGCCTTGCGCGTCGCGAGACGCATCGTCGGCTCGTTCCCGCAGACGCAGACGGGAAGCTCGGGCGGGCACGTGCACCCGCGTGCCTGGGCGGCGAAAAAGCGCTTGACCATCCGGTCTTCGAGCGAATGGAAGCTGATGACTGCGAGGCGGCCCCCCGGCCGCAGCATCTGGAGCGCAGCGGGCAAGGCTCGCTCGAGCGAGTCCAGCTCCTCGTTGACCGCAATTCTGAGCGCCTGGAAGACGCGTTTCGCGGGATGGCCGTCGCCGAAGCGCCGCGGCGCCGGGATCGACGACTTGACCACGTCGACGAGCTCACCCGTGCGCTCGAAGGGCTTCTCCTCGCGGCGGCGGACGATCGCCTGCGCGATCTGGCGCGCGAATCGTTCCTCCCCGTAGCGACGGAAGATCGTCTGCAGGTCGCGTTCCTCCCACTCGTTGACGAGCTCCTTGGCGCTCAGCTCCCCCGAGGGGTCCATGCGCATGTCGAGGGGCGCGTCGACCGCATACGAGAAGCCGCGCTCGGGCCGGTCGATCTGCATGCTCGACACGCCGAGGTCGATGAGGATCGCGTCCGCCTCGACGCCGTTCGCGCCGAGCTGGGAAAGGACGACGGAGAGCTCGCCGCGCAGGAAGCGGGCCTGCACGCCCGCCTCTCGCTCGAAACGCTCGAAGTACGGCCGCACGGTGGAATCGCGGTCGATGGCGATGACACGGCCCTTTCCCTGCAGGTCGGCCGCGAGGACGCGCGCGTGGCCGCCGGCGCCGAACGTCGCGTCGACGACGGTCTCCCTCGGCTTGACCGCCAGGAGCTCACGCACCTCGTCCGCGAGGACGGGGACGTGGTCAGTCCTGCTTCGCTGCAAGGCGCTCGGCAACAAGCTCCACACTCCCTTCGACCTCTTCGAGCTGCTTTTTCCAGGCGGCGCGGTCCCAGATCTCGACGTGGTCGCGCACGCCGGCAACAACCACCTCGCGACCGAGGCCCGCGTGTCCGAGCAGCGACGGCGGCACCATCATCCGGCCCTGCTTGTCGAGCTCGGTCTCCGCGGCGCCCGCGAACATGTAGCGGCTCATCTGGCGCGCCTCCTTGCTGAAGGGGTTGAGCGCCTCGAGCTGCGCGGCCACGAAGGAATCCCAGTTCTCGCGGGTGAACACAAAGAGGCAACCGTCGAGCCCACGTGACACGACGACTTCACCCGCGAAGGCCTGACGGAACTTGGCCGGAAGGGTGAGTCGGTTTTTGTCGTCGAGGGTGTGCTCGTATTCACCGAGTAGCATCGAACCGCCTGAGACTTGATCCCCACTTCGCCCCACTGTAAACCACAATTCCCCACTTGGCAACCCTCCCATTCCACAAGGAGCCACTATGGATGTGACACGCGAAGAGCTCGCCGAGCTTCTGAAGGAGACCGAGAGCGCCCACGCCGACTACGAGCGCGAGCTCGGGCAGCGCGACGAGGACTGGCCGACGTGGTACGCCCGCTACATACTCGACCGCCTCGGCGAACGATCGGGCTAGACGCCGTGCGCGCCGCGGCGGCTCAAGGCCGCGGCGCCTGAGCGAGCCGCGAGAGCGACCGCCTCGTCCATCGGGAGCCCTTCCGCTAGCGCGTACGTGAGCGCAGCGGCGAAGCTGTCCCCCGCGCCGTAGGTGTCCTGCAGCACGCCCTGTGGTGCGGCAGGCGGGAAATGCGTGGGTGCACCGCCCGCGAAGGTGAACGTCCCTCCCTGTGCACCCGAGGTCGCGACGTCGACGCGCGGCGGCGGCTCGAGGTCGCCCGGGCGGTAGAGCTCCCCTTCGTCCTTTCTGCTGCGGACGAGCGCGTCGAGCTCGACCCGGCCCTCGGCGAGCGTGGCGAGTGAGCGCGCAGTCGCCACGAGCACCTTCGCTTCCCTCGCCGCCTTCAGAGCAGCCGCGTCTCCGCTCACGAAGTAGACGCCGTCGGCCTCGGCGAGCTGCTCCCAGGGAAGGTCGTCAGAACGGCGCGGGCCGAGGCGCTCGCCGATCACGGTGATCGTCCTTTCCCCGGCCGCGTCCACGAAGGTGAAGCCGCGCCGCTGCGGCTCCGGCCGGACCGCGGCGTGCACCGTCACCCCGTGGCGCTCGAGCTCGGGCGCGACCTTCGCTCCCAGTTCGTCGTCGCCGACCGCGGTGAAGAGGGTGCTGGACCCCGCGAGCCGGGCCAGCTGCACGGCGGCGACAGCGCCGCCGCCGGCGGCCTCGCCCCAGGTCTCGGCCGCGTGGATGATCTCTCCCTGCACCGGCACGTGGTCGACCCGGACGAACTCGATCCATTCGACGTGACCCACGACCGCGACATTCACGGCGGGCAGTCTCACATCTCAGCGGGCCGGCGCGTTAGAGCAGATGATGAACGCCGTGGCGATACCGCCCTTCGAACGGTTCTACGAGGAGTACCGGGACGAGATCTACGGGTATCTCCGCAAGCTCGCCGGCCGCGACGCTGCCGACGACGCCTTCCAGGAGACCTTCCTGCGCGCCCTGCGCGGATACCCCAACCTCCAGCACGGGCGCCACCTGCGCGCCTGGGCCTACCGCATCGCGACCCGCGTCGCGATCGACGAGCGCCGGAGGCGGAGGCCGACCGTGGAGATACCGGAGCTCCCGGCCGACGACGGCCGTCCCGCGTACGCGGAACTCGACCACCTCACCGGCGACCTGCCCGCGACCGAGCGGGCGGCGGTCGTCCTTCGTTACGGCTACGACCTTGACTACGCCGACATCGCGACAGCGCTCGGCTCCACCGAGGCCGCGGCCCGCCAGGCCGCGTCCTCCGGAGTCCGGCGGCTGCGCAGGAGGATGACATGACGGTTCCCGCCAAGACCGATCGTGCTTTCCGCGACCGGGCAGCGTCCGAGGACCTGCTCGACGTCGCCTACGACCTGACCGACTCCCCGATCGGGCCGCTCCTCGT
>JAICVP010000052.1 GCA_025935275.1 Thermoleophilia bacterium | reverse complement strand
GTAGCGATTCGACAGGACGTCTACATCGGCGGGGAGTGGCTTCCCGGCGACGGCGAGGAGATCGAGGTCAGGAGCCCAGCGACCGACGAGCTCCTCGGAACCGTCACCGCGTCCTCTCCCACCCAGGTCGAGGCCGCTGTGCGCGCAGCGGCCGAGGCGTTCCCCGCCTGGCGCAAGGTGTCGCTGCTCGAGCGGGTGGAGCTCTGCCGGGCGGCGTTCGAAATCTGCATGGAGCGGGCCGACGAGATCGCCGAGATGATCACGAAGGAGGTCGGCAAGACCATCCGCGAATCTCGCGAGGAGATGGTCGAGTACACCGCCGACCACTTCCGCCGAGCTTCGGAGGACGTCCTTCGCCATGCGGGCAGGGTCCTGCCGTCGACCCAGGAGCGCTCGAATGCGAAGCGCATCATCGTCGTCCAGGAGCCCGTCGGGGTCGTCGCGGCCGTCACCCCGTGGAACTTCCCCGTCGACATAGCCGGGATCCCGATCGTCTACGGCCTGGCCGTGGGCTGCACCGCCGTCTGGAAGCCGTCCGAGCAGGCGCCGCTCTGCGCCAACATGTTCGCGGAGGTAATCCACGATGCGGGCTTCCCGCCGGGGACCCTCAACGTCGTACACGGCCGCGGCGACGTCGGCTCGGCGCTCGTTACCCATCCCGACGTGGCCTCCGTCGTCTTCACCGGCTCGTCGAAGACCGGTGAGCAGGTCGCGCGCGACGCCGCGCTCAAGAACCGCGTCCTCGAGCTCGGCGGGAACGGGCCGCAGATCGTGCTCGCCGACGCCAACCTCGAGAAGGCGGCCGACGCCGCCATCGTCGGCTGCTTCTACCTCGCCGGCCAGTGCTGCACGGCGGCGGAGCGCATCCTCGTCCACGAATCGGTGAAGGACGAGTTCGTCGCGAAGCTCGTCGAGCGGACGAAGGCGCTACGGGTGGGCGACCCTCTCGACGAGGAGACGGACATGGGGCCGCTCTGCACGGACGAGGTGCTCGAGCGGACGATCGAGCACGTGGAGGACGCAGTCGCCAAGGGCGCTCGCGTCGTCCACGGAGGCGGGCACGAAGGCCGCTTCCACGAGCCCACCATCATCGAGGGCGTGACGAGCGACATGGCGATTGCCAAGGAGGAGACCTTCGGCCCGGTGGCGCCGATCATGAGCTTCAGCGACCTCGACGAGGCGCTCGCAATCGCGAACGAGACCGACTACGGCCTCACGGCCGCGGTCTTCACGCGCTCGCTCCACGACGCCTGGCGCGCCGCCGAAGAGCTACGGCACGGGACGGTGCACATCAACGAAACGACGAACTACTGGGACCAGCTGGCGCCGTTCGGCGGTGCGAAGAAGTCCGGGGCGGGTCGCGAGCTCGCCGGCTGGATCATCGACGCACTGACCGAGACGAAGCAGATCACCTTCGACCTGGCCGACTGAGCTCAGGCTGGAATTCGCTGCAGGCCCGCGCGCGCGATGAGCCGTTCGGTGCAGCGCAGCGAGTTGGCGCAGATCGTCGACGTGGGGGCCATCGGGCCCGACGTGGGGAAGACCGCGCCGTCGAGGATGTAGAGGTTCGGCACGTCGTGGGACGCGCACCAGCGGTCGACGACCGAGGTCGCCGGGTCGTCGCCCATGCGCGTGGTGCCGAGCAGGTGCCAGCCCCACTGCGACCAGTCGGCCACGATCGTCTTCACCGCGCCCGCCGCCTCGTGCGCCTCCCGCGCACGCGCCAGCTGGAAGTCCAGGTTGGCGCGCATCTCGTCGTCGATGGTGAACCGGATCTTCGGCGCGGGGATCCCGTCGGAGTCCGTCAGTGCCGGGTCGATGGTGACGGTGTTGGACTCGTGGGGGAGATCCTCGATGCCGACGCCCCAGTCGAAGGCGTGGCCGAGCGTCGACTCCGTCAGGTCGTGGACTGCGGGGCCCCAGCGCTCGTCGAAGGGCAGCTCGTCGTGGCGGAAGAGGGAGAAGAGCGGCCCTCCGAGCGGCATCACGTCCCACTGGGCGCCGAGCGGGAAGCCGCGCGACTCGTCGTGGTCGGCGAACTCGAGCGAGAGGAGCTGCGTCCCCCAGGGGCCGAGCCAGCCCTCCAGGTTCTCCTCGTAGATCCCGAGGACGCTCATGTACGGGTGCAGCATGAGCCGCTTCCCGACCAGGCCTGAGGAGTTTGCGAGGCCGTCCTCGCCGCCCGAGAGCAGGAGCAGGCGCGCCGTGCCGACGCCGTTTCCGGCCACGATGACGACGCTCGCCTCCTGCCGCTGCTCGTTGCCTTCGCGATCGATGTAGATCGCGCCGGTCGCGAGCCCGTTCCCGTTCGTGGTGATCTCCCGGACGCGCGCGCCGGTGACGAGCTTGGCGCCGTGCTGGATGGCGATCGGCCACATGGTCGTGTCCGTCGAGCTCTTCGCTCCTTTCGGGCAGCCCCACATGCAAGCGCCGGTGCGCTCGCAGGCCGCCAGGCTGCCCACCGCCTCGGAGCGGATCGCGTGGGCCGCCGGCCACCAGTGCCAGTTGAGCTGGTTCATGCCCTCCGCGGCCTTGCGGCCGATGGGGCCGATCGGGAGCGGGGGGAGAAGCGGTGCCGGGCCGGGCGGGTAGTTCGGGTCGCCGGCCATGCCGGAGATCTGCATCTCCTGGTCGATCTGCTCGTAATACGGCTTCATCTCCTCGTAGGAGATGGGCCAGTCGTCTGCGATCCCGTGCAGCGTGCGGAGCTTGTAGTCCTGCGGGCGCAGACGCACCCACTGGGCGCAGAAATGGATCGTGCTCCCGCCGACGGCGTTGTACATCACGGGCGTGATCGGAGACCCCGAGCACTCGAGCGGATAGTCGGCCGGATGCCGGCGGGTGTTGGGGTTCGGGCTCCACTGTGCGTCGGCGACGAGCTCCCATTCGAGCTTGTCGCCGGGGAAGTCACCGGCGTTCTCCCAGCCGCCCTGCTCGAGGCAGACGACCGAGAACCCCGCCTCCGCGAGGTGCCGCGCCGCCACGGACCCGCCCGCGCCGGCGCCGATGACGAGTACGTCGGCCATGTCGCCGTTCCCGGAGAGCGCGAACGAGAGCGGTGCGACCGGCTCGACCAGGTCGGGTGCGGGCGCCGGCGCGGTGTTCACCGGGCCGCGCTCGAAGACCGGGTCGAGCAGCCCGTCGCGCAGGTCGTACTCGGCCTCGTCTGAGAAGGGCGGCCGCTTCCCCTGGCCCGGATACCCGATCCGCTTCCGGATCTTGAGGTTCATGTAGTAGCCGCCCGACGCGATCTGGGCGAGCGCGGAGAACCCGTCGGGATCCTCCGAGTGCAGCCGGCGCGCCTCCGCTTCGGGATCGCGGCCGGCGGCCTCGTCCAGCAGGGCCGCGAGCGGCGCGACGAGGTCCGGGCGGGCCGCGAGCGCCCGGTCGAGCCACTTCTCCGCCGATCCGGCCTCGCTCGCCGCGGGCATGGAGTCGGTCGCCGGGATGAGGACGTCGGCCAGCCCCCAGAACGCCGTCCGTTGCTCCGACGACAGCGTCTGCACGCTCGTGACGGCCATCTCTCCTCCCTTGCAGGCGACTCCCGCGATGCTAGAGCGCTGGGATATAAGTGTCCACCGTGGGGATCGTCCTCGGCCTCACGGCCGCTCTGTCGTGGGGCCTGGCCGACTACTTCGCGGCGGTCGCCTCGCGCCGCGCCGGCTCCTTCCGCGTCGTGCTCGGGTTCCACCTCGTCGCGGTCGTGCTCCTTGCGATCCTCGTGTTCGGGACCGGAGAGACGCTCTCGGATGTGAGCGGCGGCGACCTGGGCTGGTTCCTCTTCCTCGGAGCTCTCGGCGCGCTGTCCTACCTCTGTTTCTACCGGGCGCTCGCCATCGGGCCGATCTCGATCGTGAGCCCGATCGTCTCTGCCTATGCGGCGGCGACCGTCGTCTGCGCTGTCCTCATCGGAGGCGAGCGGCTCGGAGCGGGGGAGACGCTTGCGATCGTGGTCGTGATGCTCGGCGTGCTGCTGGCTTCCTCCGACCTCGCCCAGTTCCGGTCGCACGAGCGGATCGCGCTCTTCGGAATTCTGCTCGCCCTGGTCACCGCGGTTGCGATCGGCGTGTTTGTCTACGGGATCGCGCACTTCAGCGCGACCTACGGCTGGCTGGTCCCCATCTTCCTCGCACGCGCATGCTCGACGCTCTTCCTCGTCGCCGTCTCGCTTCGCGGCGGAGAGTGGCGTTTTCCCGACCGCTCTCCGCGCCTGCTCGCCACGATCTCGCTGATCGCGGTCGTGGACACCCTCGGCTACGTCGCCTTCAACTTCGGCGTCAGGCACGCGGACACCACCGTCGTCGCCACCGCCGCGGCGCCGTACTCGGTCGTCCCGATCGTCTTCGGGGTCATGCTCCTGCACGAGCGCCCGCGCTGGGCGCAGTGGGCCGGCATCGGGCTGGTGATCACCGGCCTGATCCTCCTCGGGCTTTTCGCCTGAGGCCGTGTCATGACCGAGATCGCCGCTTTTGCAGCCATCCTCCTCGCTCTCGGAGCGGGTGTGGCGCTTGCCGTTCTCTCGACGCGCCTGACCACCTGGATTCCGATCCCGTCACCCGCGGTTTTCCTCGTGGTCGCCGCGGTGGTCTCGGACCTCTTCCCCAGGCTGTACTCGAAGGTGCCGGTCCTCACCGTGGAGCGGATCGCCGTGGTCGCTCTGATCGTCATCCTCTTCAACGGCGGCATGGACATCGGCTGGCGGCGCTTCCGGGGCGCCCTGGCGCCCATCCTCTCGCTCGGCGTCTTCGGGACGTTCGCGACCGCCGGGCTCGTCGCAGTCTTCGCTCACTATGTGCTCGGCTTCGAGTGGATGACAGCGGGAGTCATCGGCGCGGCGCTCGCTCCGACCGATCCGGCCGTGATGTTCTCGGTGCTCGGCCAGCGTGAGATCGATGGACGCTCGGGCGTGACGCTGGAGGGAGAGGCGGGCGTGAACGATCCCGCGGGCATCGCCCTCATGATCGGCATGATCGAGCTTGCGACCCACGATGATGCGTCCCGATTCGTCATCCTGCGCGAGTTCGTGGTCGAGATGGCGATCGGTGCGGCGATCGGGTGCATCGGCGCGCTGGCGATGGTCGCCCTCCTGCGCCGCATCACGCTGCCTGCGCCGGCTCTCAGCCCTGTGCTCGCGCTCGCCTTGGCGGGAGCGCTCTACGGCGTGACAGCACTGGCGCACGGGTCGGGGTTCCTTGCCGTCTTCATCGCCGGGCTCATCGTCGGGGACACCCGCACCCCGCATAAGTCCGAGATCGAACGCTTTCACGGAGCGCTCGCCGTCCTTGCCGAGATCGCGGTCTTCGTCGTCCTGGGCCTCGTCGTCAGGATCGACTCGCTCACGCTCGACGTCTGGGTGGACGGCATTGCGCTGGTTTTCGCCCTCGCCGTTCTCGTACGCCCGCCGGTCGTACTGGCCGCGCTTGCGCCCTTCAGCTTCAGTCGCGGCGAGCGCGCCTTCATCGCCTGGTGCGGGCTCAAGGGAGCCGTCCCCATCCTGTTGGCCGCGTTCGCCGTGCTCCGGGGAGTCGGGGAGGCGACGACCGTGTTCTACATCGTCTTCGTGGTCGTTCTCCTTTCGGTGGTCGGCCAGGGAACGCCCGTCCCCTGGATATTGCGACGGCTTGGAATACCGACGCGTGAGACCTCGGCGGCGGGCTAGGAGGACTCCTCGCGTCGCGGTCGCGGGACGAGCTCGCCGCCGCAGTTCGGGCACATGTGTTCGAGCGTCTCGCCGCACTCCGGGCAAAAAGTGCACTCGTAGCTGCAGATGACCGCGGCGCTCCCCGGTTGCAGGGACGCCCCGCAGCGCTCGCAGCCGATTCGCATCTCGAGAGCCAAGGCGCTCGTAGGATGACCGACGCATGACGCTCTCGCAGCTCGCCCTGACGATCGGCCTCCTGGCGGGTCTCGGTCTCCTCGCGGGACGCTTCGGGCTCTCCGCTATTCCGGCCTACCTCTTGGCCGGGCTCCTCCTTGGCCCCCATGAGCCGCACGTGACGAGCCTGATCGAGCCGTCAGAGGTGACGACGTTCGTCGCGGAGCTCGGGATCATCTTCCTGCTCTTCTTCCTCGGCCTCGAGTTCACGGTCGACCGCCTGCTTCGAAGCGGGCGCCATATCGGGCTCGGCGGCACCATCGACCTGACTGTGAACGCGGCGGTCGGCCTGCTGGTGGGCGTCATCGCCTTCGGGTTCGGCTTCCCGGCGCTCATCCTCGCTGCGGCCATCTACGTCTCCTCGAGCGCGGTCACCGTGAAGGGACTGATCGACTTCCGGCGCCTCGCCGACGACGAGACGGACCTGATTCTGGCCATCCTCGTTTTCGAGGACATCGTCATCGCCGGCGTGCTCGGCTTCGCTGCGGCGGGCGGGACCGGAGTCAGCTCGACCCTGGTTGCCGTTGCGAAGGCGCTCGCGTTCGTGACGGTGTCGGTCGCGGCGTCTCGTTTCCTGCGGAAGCCCATTGACGCGGCGCTCGGTCGGCTGCCGGGAGAGTTCATGCTCCTCGCGACGTTCGGCTTCCTCGTCGGGATGGCCGCGATCGCAAAGGAGCTCGGCCTCTCGGAAGCGATCGGAGCGCTCATGGCCGGCGTCGTCCTCGCTGAGACATCCATCAGGGAGGAGATCGAGGAGCGCTTTCTCTCGTTTCGCGATGTTTTCGCCGCGCTCTTCTTCTTCGTGTTCGGGCTCTCGATCGACGTGGGCGCACTGGACACCGTAGGCTGGCTCGTGGCGGTCGCAGTCGTGCTCACCGTCCTTGCCAAGCTGGTGAGCGGATACGGCGCCGGCGTGGTGGGAGGGTTCAGCCCGCGCCAGAGCCTGAACGTGGGCGCCGCCCTGGTCGCCCACGGCGAGTTCACGATCATCCTTGCTCAGATCGCAGCCGGCAACGATGCGATCTCGTCCGGCGACCGCAAGGATTTCGTCGCCTTCGCCGGCCTCTACGTTCTCGCGACGGCCACGCTCGGCGTCATCCTCATGAAGGAGTCGAAGAGCATTGGCCGCCGCCTGTTCCCACCTCGACTAGCCTGAAAGGAGCCCGATGGCCCAGGACCTGAGAGAGACACGCCTGCCGGGAGTCGGAACGAAGTTCACCTTCACGACCGACCATGGCAGCCGCGTGGCCGTCATCCAGCACCTGGACGGCTCCCGTGACCTCTACGTCTTCCGCCATGCGGGTGACGAAGAGCCCTCTGCTGTGCTCCAACTCGAGGACGACGAGTCGCGCCAGCTCGGTGCGGTTCTCGGCGGGGCGTACGAGCGGCCGAAGATCGTCGAGGAACTCGAGATGGCCCTCGGCGAGCTCGCGATCGAGTGGGTCCAGGTGCCTCCGGGGAGCCCGGCGGTCGGGAAGAGCCTGGCGGAATGCGCGTTTCGTGCTCGCACGGGGATCACGATCATCGCCATCCTCCGGGAGCCGGAGCCGGTCACCGGCGCGCAGCCGGACGACGTCATCCAGGAGGGCGACACGCTCGTCACCGTCGGCAAGCTGGGGCAGTACCCCGAGTTCCGGCGGCTCTTGACCGAAGGCCCCTAGGCTCTGGGTCTCGTCTTCTCCGGGTCGTAGATCGGGAAGTCGGCGACGAAGGCGTTCGCCACGCCGCCGTCGGCCAGCGCCACCTGGACCTGGTTTCCCTTCTCCGCCTGGGCTGTGTCGAGGACGGCCATGCCGATGACCTTGCCGAGCGTCGGGCTCTCGCACGGGCTCGTGAGCGTTCCGGCCGACTCGCCGTCCTTCGTCACGGCCGCGCCGTACTCGGGCACCTCGTCGCCCTGCACTTCGAGCGTGACGAGGCGGCGCGGCGGATTCTTCGCGGTCTCGGCGAGCGCGGCCTTGCCCTCGAAGTCGCCCGTGTCGAGCCGGATGACCTTGTCCAGCGACATGTCGAAAGGGTTCGTCTCGTGCTGGAAGTAGTCGTAGCCGATGAAGATCAGCCCCGACTCGATGCGCAGGGTCTCGACGGCGGCGAGGCCGTACGGGGTTGCGCCGGCGCTGGTGACCGCCTCCCAGAGCTCCTCGGCGTAGTCGGGATCGGTGAAGACCTCATACCCGAGCTCGCCCGAGTAGCCCGTGCGGGAGACCCAGACCGGCACGCGCCCGACGTGCACCTGGTGCGGAAAGAAGCGGAAGTAGCCGAGGTCCTCGACCGACTCGTCCGTCAGGTCGGCGAGCAGCTCGCGCGACTTCGGGCCCTGGATCTGAAGGTGGGGGAGCTTCTCAGTGATCGGCTCGATCTCGACCTGCAGCCCGTCGACGACGTTCTGGAAGTGGTCGAGGTCGGAGTCGAGCGCGGTGATGACCCAGCAGCTCGTGTCCGTGAACTTGAAGACCGTGCCGTCGCCGACCATATTGCCCTTCTCGTCGCAGAAGGGCCCGTAGCGCACCTGGCCGATCTCGAGCCCGAGCATGTCGTTCGTGAAGATGCGGTCGGCCGCGGCGAGCGCGTCCGGGCCGTTGAAGTCCCATTTCCGCAGCGGCGACTCGTCCCAGACGCCTACGTGCTCGCGGACCGCGTTGTGCTCGGCGACCGGGTCGCCGAAGTGGTTGGGCCAGTACCAGCCTTCCCAGTCCATGAGCTCGACGCCGAGTTTCTGCTGCACCCCGTCGAAGGCCGTTCGGACGATGCCTGTGTCGCTCATTCGCTCTCCTTGGTGAGTTCGGGGTCGAAGCCTAAAGCGTGCGACATCGCCAGGGAAACGGACTGGAGCTCGTGGACGGCTTTCTTCATTGCGCTCGAGTCGAAGCGGGACGCCGGCCCCTGGACGCCGACGATGGCGGCGAGCTCGCCGCCGACAGCGTGGACAGGCGCCGCGATCGCGTTCAGGTCGGGATCGCGCTCGCCTTCGGCTTGCGCGTAGCCCCGGCGGCGCACCTCGGCCAGCTCCGCCTGGAAGCGTTCGCGATCGGCGATCGTCCGGTCGGTGAAGCGGGCGAGTCGGCCCGCGGGCAGCCGGGCGTCGCCGAACGCCAGTCCGACCTTCCCGGCCGCCGTCGCGTGGGCCACGCTGGGCCGGCCGAGCTCCGCGACGCTCACCACGGATCCAGGCGCCTGGACGAAGTCGATCGTGACCGCGTCAGGGCTCGACGGGGCGGAGAGCGTCGTCGTCTCGCCCGTCCGCCGGGCCAGGGTCTCGAGCAGCGGGCGCAGGGCTTGGCGGAGGTCCAGCCGCGAGTGGACGAGGTTGCCGTAGACCATCAGGCGGCTTCCCAGGCGGTAACGCCCGGTGTCGTCGTTGTAGGAGACGAGGCCGCCCTCGGCGAGCGTGGCGAGGATGCGCGAGACGGTGCTCGCGTTGATGCGCGCTCGCCGGGCGATCTCGTTCGTCCCGAGCTCCGGCGAGTCGACGAAGGCGTCGAGCACCGCCATGGCGCGCGACACCGCGCCCACGGTGCGCTGGGCTGGCTTTCCGGTTCTGGCCATGGTACGTTTCGAGGAGAGATTTTGACACACTATTGCCGAGGAGGCAATTACGGTGGCCAAGTTCCCCAAGTCCTGTCCCTACGTCGTCGTCGGCGCAGGCATCCACGGCCTCTCGACGGCCTACCACCTCGCCAAGGAGCTCGACGACCGCGGCCTCGGCTCGGGAGCCGACATCGTCGTGCTGGAGAAGTCCGAGCCCGGCGCGGGAGCATCGGGGATCGCCTGCGGCGTCGTCCGCAACAACTACTTCCAGCCGGCCATGAGCGAGCTCATGCAGGCCTGCGCGGAGGTGTGGGAGTCGGACCCGGACGCCTACGCCTACAACGCCGTCGGCTACATCGCGCTCGGCCCGGCCGCGCAGGAAACCGACCTCGCCGAAACGTTCGAGCGCCAGGAGCGGATCGGCTACCGCTCGACGTTCATCACAGACGAGGCCGAGGTCGACCGGTACATGAAGGAGCTTTTCCCCGACTGGCGGGCCCAGGGCGTGACGGCCTGCCTGCACGAGTTCCAGGGCGGCTTCGCCTTCAACCAGGACTCCGTCGACGGGCTCGCGGAGAAGGCGCGCTCGAAGGGCGTCGAGATCCTCAGCGGCGTCGAGGTCACCGGCCTGCAGTTCGGGCCCGACGACGCCGTCACCGCGGTCGAGACGAACCAGGGCACGCTCGAGGTCGGTGAGCAGCTCGTCATCGCGCCCGGGCCCTGGGCGAAGAACTTCTGGCGGATGCTCGGGCTGCCGATGGAGATCGACATCCGCACGCCCTCCGGCGACGTCGTCAAGGACCAGCCCATGTGGACGTACTGGAACCTGCAGGAGGGCGAGATCACCGTCGACCCGCTCATGTTCGCCACCGCGGACGGGAGCGCCCCGCCGGTCATCCACCTGGACACCGATGCGCCGCTCGTCGCGGACGACGGCACGCTCATCACGGATGAGCTCTGGGGGATCTACTTCAAGCGCGACCGCCACGGCGTGCAGGGTGGGGCCTCGCCGCTCGTCGTGGACGGCGACGTCGAGCTGGATCCCTATCCGTCCACGACCGACGTCGATCCCGGGTTCGCGGACATGTGGTGCGCCGCGCTCTCACACTCGATGAGCCGCTTCGAGGGCTGCCGCCCGCTCTACAAGCAAGCGCGCTCGGGCGGGGTGGGCGCGTTCACCGCCGACAACTTCCCGGTCTTCGACTACATGCGGGCGAACGTCTACACGATCCTCGACTCGAACCATGGCTACAAGATGATCG
>JAICVP010000053.1 GCA_025935275.1 Thermoleophilia bacterium | reverse complement strand
GGGGCTGGCCGAGACCGTGGAGTGGTACCGGGCGCGGCGCGACTGGTGGGAGCCGATCAGGACCAGGACGAGCACGCCCTCGCCCGAAGAGCAGTACGCGCGCCGCGGCTCCTAGCGCGTTGCGGCCGTCAGGCGCCGCACTGGGCCTGCGCCTCGTCGATCTCCGAGCGCGAGCCCTGTAGTGACTCGGAGCGATCCAGGTACCTGAGGGCCTTTTGGCAGCGCCCGAGCTCGGCGAGGGCCTTGCCCGCGTCGTAGTACGCGTAGGCCTCGTAGCGAAAGTCGTCCCCGTACGTGCCCGTCAACGGCGCGAGCGCGGGCTTGACCGCGCTCCACGCACTCGCCCACGCCCCCGAGCGGAGATACCCCGTCGACTGGTCGGTCAAGGCCACCGCCTCGTCCACCGAGACCGTCGCGGAGGCCTGAGGCACCGGCGCCGGTGGTGGCGCCGGCGCGGTCGTGGAAGGCAAGGTCGTCGTGATCGTCTGGACCACTGTTGCCCCCGGCAAGGTCTCTCGCTGGGTGACGGTGATGGGCTGCGCCCGCTTGGCAGGCCGCTTGCTCGGCTCGTCCTCGCCGCCCGTGGCGAGGTATGCGGCGAAGCCTCCGCCGGCGAGAGCTGCGAGAAGCCCGACGACGAGGAGCGGCATCAGCCAGAGGGGGCGACCGCTGGTCCTCGGCGAACGAGCTGGCGCGATTGGAGCGGTGACGGGCAGTGCCCTCGTCGGCGCGGTCGGCTCCTGCCGGAGAGCCATGGCCAGTGCAACCACCAGTTCCTTCGCGGACGAGTAGCGTGCGCCCGGGTCCTTGGCGAGCGCCCGGTCGAAAACGGGGTCCACGGAGCGGGGGAGGCCCACTCCTCGCTCCGAAGGCGGAGGGACGGGGTCGTGAATGTGAGCAGCCGCCTCGGCTGTCTCCGAACCTCGCTCGAACGGCCGGCCGCCGGTGAGCAGCTCATACGCGACGACCCCGAGCGCGTAGCGGTCGCTCGCCGGGCCGGCGGGCTCGCCCCGGGCTTGCTCTGGAGCCAGATAGCCGGCGGTGCCCATGACCGTGCCGGCGAGCGTCATGCCCGCGGTGTCATCGATCGCGCGCGCGATGCCGAAGTCCGCCACTTCGAGCTCGCCCCGCTCACTGAAGAGGAGATTCGCCGGCTTGACGTCCCGGTGCACGACTCCCCGCTGGTGCGCGGCGTCCAGTGCTTCGGCCGCCTGCTCGAGCCATTGGAGCGCCTCGTCGGGCGAGACGGGCCCGGCGCGCGCCCTGTCGGCCAGCGAGCCTCCGGAGAGGTACTCCATGACGATGAAGGGACGGCCGTTGGACTCGCCAACGTCGTAGATGGCGATGATGTGCGGCTGGCCTGTCAGCTTCGCCGCGGTCAGAGCCTCGCGCCTGAAGCGCCGCCTCAGATCCTCCTGACCTGCGAGGCGCGCGTCCAGCATCTTGACGACGACCTTGCGCGCGAGCTCGGTGTCCTCCGCGAGATAGATCTCGCCCATGCCGCCGCGACCGATCAACCGTGGATCGGCGTACCGGTCCGGAAGCACGCCGGTGCGAACGGCCATGGCTTCTCCTTGCCTCAGGCGGGCGCGCACAAACGCGCCTACCAGCGGCAGGGACGAAACCCAGACCGCGGAATTCATGCTTTCCTTACGTGCAACGGCTACGTTCTCGCCGAAGGGGTCTTGGAAAGCTTGATGCGTCGACTCGCCCTCCCGGTCGCCATTCTGATCGCGCTCGCCTCTGCTGCGGGTGCCGCCGCAACCCCTGTGTTCGTGCTCAAGGGCCACGGCTGGGGCCACGGCGTCGGCATGAGCCAGTACGGGGGGCTCGGGCGCGCGAACGCCGGCCAGGGCTACCAGCAGATCCTCGGGTTTTACTACGACGGCACGACCCTCGGCCTGACGAGCCAGACCAGCATTCGCGTTCTCCTCAAGTCGGGCATGTCGTCGGTGACGCTGCGCTCGTCGGAGGACTTCAAGGTCGGCGACAAGACGCTCGCCCGGCTCACGGATTGGACGGTGGTGCCGACCGATGACGGGCAGGTTCGCGTCGTCGGCAAGGGGAAGTTCGGCAATCGCGCCACCGCCAAGCGGGGCGCAGGCTTCCTGCGGGTCGACGGCCTTCGGTATCGCGGCGACCTGAAGATCTGGAACAGGGGCGGGAAGCTTGCGGTGGTCAACATCGTCGGCCTGCAGAGCTACCTCTATTCCGTCGTCCCGCGCGAGATGCCGTCGAGCTGGCCCCTCGAGGCGCTCAAGGCGCAGGCAGTCGCCGCGCGCGGCTATGCGGTCCGCGCCGCGAGAGCCGACTGGTTCGACATCTACGACGACACGAACGACCAGGTGTACGGCGGCCTCGACTACGGCAGCGGCGAGGATCCGGGTTCCACGGCCGCGGTGCAGGCGACCAAGCGGGAGGTGCTGAAGTACGGCGGCAGCGTCATCAGCGCCTACTTCTCCTCCTCCAATGGCGGCAGAACGGCCGCCTCGGTGGACACGTGGGGCGGACAGCTCGACTACCTCGTCTCGAAGCGGGACTCTTTCGACCTCGATACGTCCCCTCCGAATCCGAATCGCAACTGGACGGTGGTTTTGTCGCCGCGTGCGCTCCAGAACAAGCTTGGTGCCGCCAAGACTCCCGCGGACGCCGTCGTCACGGAACGAAGGTCGGGCCGAGTCGCGACCGCGCAGCTGACCCGCCCGGGGTGGTCACAGACATTCACGGATCCCACTGGGCCTGGGCCGGAGTGGTTCCGCGGCGTGCTCGGCATTCGGTCGAGCCGCTTCGACTTCGGCGTGCTCGACGCCGTGCCCGCGAAGTCGAAGACCGTCTGCAGCGGCCGCGTCCGGGTCAACGTCCTGGTGCGGGAAGCATCCGGTGTCATGCTGCAGCGGCGGCGAAGCGGCTCGTCGGCCTGGAGGGAGATGTCGGTCACGAAGATCGACGCGGCGCACTACTACGGAATCGACAGGCCGTGTCGCGAGACCTCCTACCGGCTCCACTCCGCCGCGGCCAATTCCGGCGCGATGAGCGTGAAGGTGGCGCCGAAGATCGTCTTCTCCCTGACGCAGCCGGCCAACGACGGGCTCAAGGGCTCGGTGCGCCCCATCGCGCTCGCGGGCCAGACGGTGCACCTCGACCGCAAGCGCAACGACGGCACCTGGAAGAACGTCGGCAGCGCCGTCGTCCAGTCCGACGGCAACTGGCACGCCCACTTCAACGCCGTGTCCGGCACCTACCGTGCGCGTCTCGCTCCGCCGTCGTCCACGGGCCTCGTCCCGGGCACGACCGGCGAGTACCAGTTCAACTAGGGGTCAGTCGAGGAGCTCGTCGTCAGGCACGTCGCGGATCTGACGCGCCGGATTGCCGACGACCACCGCCCGGGCAGGCACGTCGCGAAGCACGACTGCGCCGGCCCCCACGAACGCCTCTTCGCCGATCTCCACGCCCGGGAGCAGCACTGCGCCGCCGCCTATACGTGCACCGCGGCGGATCGTCGGCCCCCGCAGCTCGGCCAGGCGCGCCTCCGTCCGCCCCATGTAGTTGTCGTTCGTCGTCACGACGCACGGCGCGATGAAGACGTCCTCCTCGACGGTGGTGTAGGCCGTGACGTAGGCGTTCGCCTGCACCCGTGTCCGGGCGCCGATGGAGGTGTCGTTCTCGACGTGGGAGCCGCGCCCGATGACGACCTCGTCTCCGAGCCGGCAACGTTCGCGCACGCACGCCTGGTCTCCGACGATGACGCCGCCGCCGAGCGTGGAGCCCGCGAAGACGATCGCCCCCGCGAGGATGGCGCTGCCGTCTCCGACGACGAGCGGAGGCAGATCTTCGCGCGACGCCGTCGAGCGCTTGCCCAAAACGGGCTGCTTGCCCACCACGGCGTAGTCGCCGATGACGACGTCCTCGCCGAGCTCGACGCCGGGATAGACGACCGCGGTCTCTGCGATCCGGCTGCTCACACGCGCTCCCGCTCGAGCGAGCTCTGCAGCTGCTCGAGGGAACGAACCACGGCGAGACCTTCGCGCGCGGCCGCGATGCGATCCCCTTCGCCGCGCAGAAGCGCCAGGAAGTGCTCGCATTCCAGGCGGAGCGGCTCGTCGTTTGCGACCTTCGGGATCGAGATGTCGCCGGAGCGCGTCTGCCACTCGCCCCAGGTCTCCGCCGGCTGCTGCGGGCCCTTGTCGTAGACGGTCACCTTGCGCTCGGGCTCCATGTCGTCGAAAACGGCCATCTTCCTGTCGCCGACGACGGTCATCCGCCGCATCTTGTGCGGGTCGAGCCAGGAGAGGTGCATGTGCGCGACGACTCCGGATGGGAAGCGGAGGTAGCAGAAGACCACGTCCTCGACGCCCGGATTCAGAAAGGACTCGCCCCGCGCCCAGGCCTCCGCGGGCTCCTCGCCGACGAGGTGGAGGATGACGGAGAGGTCGTGCGCGCCCAGGCTCCAGAGGGCGTTCTCGTCCTTGCGGATCTGGCCGAGGTTCTGCCGGTTGCCGTAGACGTAGAGCAGCCTGCCGAGCTCCTCCGAGTCGACGAGGTCCTTCAGCTTGGCGACACCGGGGTGGTACAGGAGCAGGTGCCCGGGCATGAGCACGAGCGCGCGCTCCTCCGCGAGCGCCACGAGCTGCTCGCCCAGAGCCGACGAGAGCGCGAGCGGCTTTTCGACGAAGACGTGCTTCCCGGCGAGCAACGCCTCGCGGGCGAGCTCGAAGTGCGTGACGACCGGGGTGGCGATCGCCACGGCATCGAGCTCGGGATCCGCGATCATCTCCTCGTAGCTCGTCGTCTTCCGCGCGTCCGGGAAGCGGGCGCCGTAGCGGGCGAGCCGCGCCTCGTCCCGGTCGCAGATCCAGCTGAGCTCCGCGCTCTCGAGCTCGTCGAGGTTCCGGGCGAGGTTCGGGCCCCAGTAGCCGAGGCCGACGGCGGCCAGCTTCAGAGTTTCCACACGCGTCCGTTCGCGGAGCCGTTCTTGCCGGTCGCGTTGCGGAAGTCGACCACGAGCTGCGCTTTCTCGGCGATCTCGCCGTAGTCGATCCCCGAATGCGCGGTGACGATCGCGACGCAGTCCACCGATGCGACTGACCCGTCGAGGTCGCCCGAGGTGAGCCCGTGGTCGGGAAGCTCGGCCACGTGCGGGTCGTGGTAGGAGACCTCGGCGCCCTCCTCGCGCAGGAGCTCGATGAGCTTCAGCGCAGGCGACTCGCGCAGGTCGCCGACGTCGGCCTTGTAGGCGACGCCGACGAGGTGGATATGGCTGCCATTCACCGCCTTCTCCTGCGAGTTGAGCGCGCGGGTGATCTTCTCCAGGCAGAAGTACGGCATGTTCTCGTTGACCTTGCCGGCGAGCTCGATGAACTCCGTGTAGAAGTCGAACTCGCGCGCCTTCCAGGAGAGGTAGAAGGGGTCGACGGGGAGACAGTGGCCGCCCAGGCCCGGGCCGGGCTTGAAGCTCATGAAGCCGAACGGCTTGGTCGCGGCGGCCTCGACGACTTCCCAGACGTCCACGTGCATGCGGTCGCAGAGCTGCGCGAGCTCGTTGACGAGCGCGATGTTGACCGAGCGGAAGATGTTCTCCAAGAGCTTTGTGAGCTCTGCCGCCTCCGGCGAGGAGACGCTGACCACCGTGTCGATCGCGCGCTCATAGAACGCGACCGCCTTCTCGGTGCAGGCCGGCGTGATGCCACCGACGACCTTTGGGGTCGTCTTCACGGTCCAGTCCTCGCGGCCGGGGTCGATCCGTTCCGGCGAGAAGGCGAGGAAGAAGTCCGTGCCGATCTCGAGCCCGCTGCCCTCGAGGATCGGCAGCACTTCCTCCCGCGTCGTGCCGGGGTAGGTGGTGGACTCGAGCGAGACGAGCTGCCCCGTTCGCAGCCGCTTGCCGAGCTCGCGCACGGCGGAGAGCACGATGCGGAGGTCGGGCTCTCGATTGACCGAGAGGGGAGTCGGGAGGGCGACCACGATCGCGTCGGCCTCGCGGACTGCGTCGTAGTTCGTCGTCGCCCACAGCGTGCCCGCCTCGATGAGCGCAGCGAGCGTTTCGGAGGGCACGTCCTCCACGTGGCTCTCGCCGCGGTTGATCGTCTCGACGCGCTCGGCGTCGATATCGACGAGAACCACAGGAATGCCCGCCTCCGCGAAGCAGCGGCCCAGGGGGAGGCCGACGTAGCCCGCGCCGACGATGGCGACTTCTGGCTTATTCACGCGTGTTCCATCGTACAAAGCACGTCAGCGATCAAATCGGCTGCATGGCCGTCGCCGTAAAGGGGTGGGTGATCGGAGCCGGGCCCCGCTTCGCGCGCCGCGGCGGCAATCGCGGCCGGGTCCGTGCCCACCAAGCGGTTCCAGCCCGTCGCCACGGTCTCGACCCACTCGGTGTTCTCGCGCAGGCTCACGCAGGGAACCGCGTACCAGTACGCCTCCTTCTGGACGCCGCCGGAGTCGGTGAGGATGACCCGGGCCTGCGAGGCCAGCGCGGCGAAGTCGAGGTAGCCGGCCGGAGGCCGCGGGTGGACATGGCCCGCGAGCTGTAGGCCGAGGCTCTCGATCGCGCCGGCGGTGCGAGGGTGGAGCGGGAAAACGACCGGTTCCTCGAGCGCGTTCAGGCCCTCGACGATTCGCCCGAGCGCGGGCTCTCTCGTGTTCGCCTCGCGGTGCACCGTCACCAGCGCATAGCCGCCTGGCTCGACACCGGCCAGCTCGAGGGCTTGCGAGCGCTCGCGTGCGATCGGCGCGAGCCGCAGGTTGGCGTCGAGCATCACGTCGCCGACGTCGTGGACGCCCTCCGTGATCCCCTCGTTCTCGAGGTTCGAGACCGCGCTCTCGGAAGGGGCGAAGAGCAGGCTCGACACGCGGTCGACGAGAACGCGGTTGAGCTCTTCGGGCATCGTCCGGTCGAACGAGCGCAGGCCCGCCTCGACGTGCGCGACGGGAACGCGGAGCTTCGACGCGGCGAGTGCGCCGGCCAGCGTCGAGTTCGTGTCCCCGTAGACCAGCACGATGTCGGGCTTCTCCTCGACGACTGCTGCCTCGATCCCGGGGAGCATGCGCGCGGTCTGCTCCGCGTGGCTGCCGGAACCGGCTTCGAGGCGGTGCTTGGGCGGGTCGAGCCCGAGCTCGTCGAAGAAGACCTGCGAGAGCTCGTGGTCGTAGTGCTGCCCCGTGTGCAGGACGACCTCCTCCGCTCGGTTTCGCAACGCGAGGGAGAGGGGAGCCGACTTAATGAACTGCGGCCGGTTGCCGACGATGGAAAGGATTCGCATGTCGACCCCGAATCTAGTTGGCCCATGCCTTTGAAGATCCTCCTAGCCGGCGCACCGCTCATCGCTCGCGGCGTCCTGACGGGGAAGACGATCGTCTGGTACGTCAACTGGCGCCTCGAGCGCGTCTGAGCCTTCGAGTCCCTCGCTACAATTGCCCGTCGCCGGGCCGTTAGCTCAGCTGGTAGAGCAGGGGACTCTTAATCCCAAGGTCGCAGGTTCGATCCCTGCACGGCCCATTTTGGTCCGCATGAACAGAGCGATTTCGCTCAACCACGCGGTTCGGATGCGCCTGATGTGTCTGGAATGGGCGTTCGGTGCAGACCCCGGTGCAGACCCAGCGGGCCGTTGTTTCCGAAGCGATAGCTCTAGAAGCGCCGGCTAGAGGAAAAGAGGCGCATCAGGGAGCCTTGTCTTCATGGACGTCCGACTCGTCTTCGTCCCGCTGCCGCACCTGCTCGTCCATGAACTCTTCCAGGCGGTCCTCCCTGTCCTGCTCCGTTTCCTTTCTGCTCGGAGCGCGACCGCTCGGGGACACACTCTCACCTTTGCCGAAGAGGCGCTTCAGCCACATGCAAGCCGCATCCTAGCCGGAACTAAGTTCCTCTTCATTAGGCCCCTATGACTCGCTCGGCTGCCCGGGCGGAAGCCCTGGGTGGGTTGTGTACGGGTCCAGGCGAGGCCGGCCCGTGAGGGCCAGCCCCCTTCGCCTGGTCGCCCCTTATGAACGCGCTGCAGTCAAGGCAATGCCGAGGAACATCCCGACAACCAGTCCAGCACCGCCGGCCGCCATCGCAGCCCAGGTGCCGGCATGAGCGGCAGCCTGGGTGGAGTGCGCTCCCGCCGACGTGGCGGCCTGCACTTCCACAGCCTTTTCAAGATCTCGTCGCTCGGCTGCTCGGGCCGGAAAGCCTTAAGCTCAGTGCGTGTATCTCGAGGTCACGCTGCTGAACGGACAGAATTACTCGATACCCATCGAAGAAGGCCACTCTGTGGAAGAGGAGCTCGAGCTTTTCCTAAGCCGAGATGGTCGCTACGCGGGGGACTGGGTTCCGCTCCAAAAGGCGAGCAGACAGCTCTTCGTGCGCTATGAGCAGATCGTTCTCGTCAGTCCAATGGACTGAACGCTCGCTCCGAAAGCTCCTACGCGCCGTCTTCGCTCTAGTGTTGAGGCGCCACATTCACAACGCCTTCCTCTGACTTCCGAAGCAGCCGAAAAGCGATGAAAGCAAGCCAGAGGAACCAGGCGACGGCTCCGGCACGCACAGACGCACCGTCGCCGAGGAGAGAGAAGACAACGCTGGCGGCGAAGAAGAATGGGACGGCGGCGGCCGTCGGAATCCATGTGTCGCGCCATCGCGGAAGGCGCCGAAACGCGATTGCGAGGACGATCGGGGCAATCAGGAGGGAGGCGCCTGTCACGCGGCTGACCCAGCGATGACCCTCCGCCTGCCAGGACGTGTTCTCACATCCCTCGTCGATCCCTTGGCAATCGAGCGCGAAGAAGCCTTCGAGGAAGAGCGTCACCCCCAGCAGGGCGAGGATGCCGGCGCCCGCGCGCCCCACGCTACTCGGTGAGAGCGCTCGCCACAGCCCGATTGCGAAGAGGAAGATCAGGAGTCCCGTGAGGTTCGTGCCGATCCTGTTGTAAATCCACGGGCTGGACGCCGTAGCTGCACCCAAGTCGCTGGTGCTCTCATCGGCGCTGCTGAATCCCCTCCGCTGTGCGAGGCCGCCGAAAAGCAGCGCCGACGTATAGGTGAGCGGAGCGAGAAGTCCGCAGACGGCTGCCAACCGTAGGAGCACGTTTGGCCCTTTACCCGAGGCGGGAGAGCACCACACTCAAACGTTTCTAGAGCGAGCGCCTACGGCGTCGGTCGCTCGGCTGCTCGGGCGGAAGCAGAATACACTGCCCGCAGATGGCTCTTACAGGACGCCGTGACGCAGCCGAGGCCATCCGGGAACGGATTGGACCCCATGCGCGATACTCAATCTTTGCGCCTCCGCGGTTAGCACGCTCGGACGCGCCTTCGCCCAAGCAGTGGCGGTGGCTCCGCTGGCTTTGGGTCGCAGGGCTTCTTAACCTCGCGGTTGTCCTCGTGCTTGCATTGCTCGTCGCCCTCGGATTCTGAATCCACAACGGCCGCGCCGCTCGCCCGGAAGCTCGCGTCGCTCGGCTGCCCGGGCGGAAGCCCTAATCGCCAGAGCGGACGTCTAGTGGCTAGCGATCGCTTCAGCGGGGGTGGTTAGGCGCACGAACTGAGCCTCGTCGTCGACGTCCGCGACCGACTCGAACGGCACGCGGCCGAACCGAGCGCGCAGAAGGTGGCGGCGAGCTACGGTGCGGGGGTGCGCCTCCGCCGAAGCAGGGGTACAGACGAAGACTTTGTCCACTCGCCAGCGATGTCCCCAGAGGAGCTTGCCGAGAAGATTGAAAATGGCAGCCTTCGCCCCCGCATTGCTCCCACCGGTAGCCGCGAGCGAGTTCAGACAGCGATCGAAAAGCTCGACGACCGCGACAGGCAAATACTGACTTGGCTAGCGGAGGGGCTGAGCGACGACGAGATCGTTCTGAGACTCTGGATCCCCGTGAAGAGCCTCCGACGCGAACGTCGCCGCCTCATCCAGCAGCTTCGGGGAGAAAACGAACAAGGTTTCTCCGCCTAGCTCGCCCGCTTGCGGAAGAGTGGCGAGGCCGCTGCCCCCAGGGCCACTAACCGGCCGGGGTGGCGTCCAAAAGAGCCAAACGCTCGGCTCTTAGGCCGCCACCTCGACCTCTAGACCGCACCGGGTCGCCCGTTCGCCCATGCGCGCAAGATGAACTCGAGTTCTATCCTGTCCTGCGTCGGCGGCTCGCCCGCAACAACGGGGTGACGGCGCCATACCGTAATCGCCTCGCCTTCCCGGCGCGCATCTGCTCCAAGGTGGCGCAGATAGCCGAACAGTTCCTCGGCGCACAGCGGATCACTAACCCGAATGCGGAGGGGCATCGAGGTCACGACTTCATGTTCCCAGCGGTTGCCCGCAGAAACGCCCACCGCAGAGCTAGGTTCCTCGAGACGGAGGGCTGGAAGGTTGCGCAAGGGCCGGCGGGGGAATCCGGCTGCCGCTCGGCCAGCGCATGCAGACATAGCGCCCTCGCGCCCCTCGGGCTCCCAGGTCTTTCAGATCGCAGTGTTTTCGGGATGTTCGCACAGGCCCGGCGGGCACTAGTCTGAGCGCAAGCTTCGCGCCGGGTTCGATCCCTGGGACGGACGCGCGCAGCGGCGGTCCGGTTCAGTCCGAACCGCTGATGGGCCGATTCGGCTAGGTCGTCTCGGCGCTGAAGATGGGGGCGCCGCTCGGCTGGGCGCTGCCCT
>JAICVP010000125.1 GCA_025935275.1 Thermoleophilia bacterium | reverse complement strand
GATCGCGGAGATGGTCAACACGGCCGTGGAGGCGACGATCGACCTGTCCACCCCGTCGTTCGACCCGCTGGCGAAGATCGCGAAGGACATCGCGGCGGGCGCAGTCCTGATCGCGGCGGCGAACGCGGTCGCCGTCGGCTATCTCGTCCTCGCAGACCGGCTCGCCCGACCGAGCGCGCGCCTCGTGAACGAGCTTGGAGACGCGCCCATCAACCTCACCGTCATCGCGCTCATCCTGACGATGATCGTCGTCATCGCGGTCAAGGCGATCACCGGCACGGGGACGCCGTTGCGGGGCGGGCTGCCTTCGGGCCACGCGGCGCTCGCCTTCGGCTGCTGGGCGGCGATCACGTTCATCGTCACCGACCACCGCGTCGTAATTTCGTTCGTCGCGCTGATCATGGCGCTCCTCGTTTCCCAGACTCGGATCGAGGCCGAGATTCACACGCCGTACGAGGTGGTCGCCGGCGCGGTCATCGGTACGCTCGTCACCTTGATCCTCTTTCAGGTGTTCAGATGACGGACCAGGAGCTCTACGAAGCGGCGGCGGCAGCGTCGCAGGCGGCATACGCCCCGTACTCGAAGTTCCTCGTGGGCGCGGCTGCCCTCATGCGCGACGGACGTGTCGTCACCGGGGTGAACGTCGAGAACGCCTCGTATCCCGTCGGCATCTGCGCCGAGCGCTGCGCGATCGCCCGCGCCGTCGTCGAGGGGGCGAAGCCCGGCGACTTCGAGGCGATCGGAATCACGGCCTCGCCGTGCGGCGCGTGCCGCCAGTGGCTGCACGAGTTTCGGTTCGACCGCGTCGCCTTCATGCACGAGGGCGAGCTGCTCGTCCGCCGGCCGGACGAGCTCCTGCCGGACTCGTTCGAGCTGTGAAGAGCGGTTTCGTCGCGGTCGCCGGCCGCCCGAACGTCGGCAAATCCACGCTCGTCAACGCGCTCGCGGGCGGAAAAGTCGCGATCGTGTCGGACAAGCCGCAGACCACCAGGCGCCGCATCGCCGCCGTCGTGAACGGCGACGGCTACCAGCTCGTCCTCACCGACCTCCCCGGCTTCCAGCGGCCGCGCGACGCGCTCACCGAGCGCATGCAGCGAACCGTGGACGCCTCGCTCAAGGACGTCGACGCGCACCTCCTCGTCCTGGCCGCGGACGAGGCGATCGGTTCCGGCGATCGCTTCGTCGCCGAGCGCCTCTTCGCCTCCGGGCAGCCGGTCGTGATTGCGCTGAACAAGGTTGACCGGCTACGACCCGAAAGGATCGCCGCGCAGATTCAGGTGGCCGCGGGACTGGGGGACTTTCATGCGCTCCACCCGATCAGTGCAACGCGGGCCGAGGGGCTGGAACCCCTTCGCGCCGACCTCGTCGCCTTGCTGCCCGAAGGGCCGCTCTACTTCGGGGAGGGCGAGGCGACCGACCTTCCCCTCGAGACGCGGATCGCCGAGCTCGTCCGCGAGCAGGCTCTCGCGCTCACCCGCGACGAAGTGCCGCACGCAGTCGGCGTCGAGGTCGAGGAGCTCGAGGAAGGCCGCGTGCACGCGATCCTCGTCGTCGAGACCGAGTCGCAGAAGGGCATCCTGATCGGCAAGGGCGGAAGCATGATCAAGGCGATCGGCGCGGGCGCGAGGCCGGAGATCGAGCGGCTGCTCGGCGGGAAGGTCTACCTCGAGCTGCAGGTCAAGGTGCGGCCGCACTGGCGCCGTGACGACAATGTCCTCGAACGCTTCGGAATCTAGGAAAGGACGACCTTGGCAGCTTTGACCGCGTTGCAATTCGAGGAACGGCTCAACCGCTATCTCTACGAGCGCGCCGAGGAGGCACGCGCGGTGCGCGTGGGGGAGAAGGAGACGAGCGAGCAGGCGGAGATCGTCGCCCGCTACGCCGACCTCTTCACCCGCGAGCAGCACGAGTGTCTCCGCGAGGAGGAAGACGCGGCCGTCGACGGGGAGGCAGAGCGCCTCTACCGCCTCCGCGAGGCCTGCCTGGGCGGGATCGTCGTCGCCGACCTGGCCGAGCGCATGGACCGCTTCGAGAACGAGTTTCTCGCCGCGCGGGTCGAGTTCCACGGAGAATCACTGCCGCTCCGCTCGGCACAGGCGATGCTCGCCATCCTCGACGACTACGGCGACCGCGAGGAGCTCGGCGATCTCGCGGCCGACGCCTCCGCGGGCTTCAACGACGACCGACAGGAGCTCTTGGCGGCGGGCGAGGCGCTCGACGCGGAGCTCTCCGGCGATCCCGATCCGGTCGGGAGAAGCGCGCGGCGCAAGGCGATCGACCTGCACGCGCTCGCAGACGCCCTCGGCCGGGCGGCGCGAGAGCAGGATGAGTCCTACGGTTCACTGCGCGAGCGCTGGGTCGAGCGCATCCTCGGCGACGGGCGCGAAGCGGAGCCCGCCTCGTACCACGTCTCCTACCTGCGGCGACTGTCGCCGCTCGCCGACACGTACACGAAGGAGCGCTCCGTCCCCGTGTGCCTCGAGAGCCTCTCGCGTCTCGGCTTCGACCTGGCCTCCGAGGAGCACATTCGCCTCGACCTCGACGACCGGCCGCAGAAGAACCCGCGGGCCTGCGTGATCGCGTCGGACCCACCCAACGTCGTCCACCTGATCACCCGGGCGCAGGGCGGTCTGCACGACTATCAGGGGCTGCTACACGAGGCTGGCCATGCACTGCACTACGCAGGCGTCGACCCGGCGCTTCCGTACACGTTCCGTCGCCTCTCCCGCGACCATGCCCTGACCGAGATCTACTCGTTCCTCCTCGAGTCGGTCAGCCGGGAGCCCGGCTGGCACGCGGAGCACTTCGACCTGTCCGCGAGCGAGGCCGAGGAGAACGCCGAGGCGACGCGCTTCCTCGACGTGATCCTTTTCCGGCGCTACGCGGCGAAGCTGGACTACGAGCTCGAGCTTTGGGCCGACTTCGAGCACGCTCCCGACTACGCGCCCAAGTACGCGGAGCGCCTGCGCGCCGCGACCGGGTTCCGCTATCGGCCCGACGGCTATCTCGCCGACATGGACGACGGCTTCTACTCGGCCGACTACCTGCGGGCCTGGATTCGCGCGGCCCAGCTCCGCGCCTACCTCCGTGAAACGATTGGCTCGGACTGGTGGGAGCGTCGCGAGACCGGGGACTTCCTACGCGGCCTGTTCGCGGAAGGCACTCGCCCCTCGAGCGAGGACGTCGCCGCCAGGATCGGTTTCGAGCCCCTCGACACTCGGCCGCTCGTCCAGGAGCAGCTCGCGGCGTCCTAGAAGCGCCCAGGCGTTGACGAAAGCGCACGGCCCTCGAACGAGGGATGCGCCGGATTTGCTGCCGATTACTGTCATGAAGCGGCATGTCCGAGGAGATTCGACATCACTCCACGCGGGTGAGGCGGCGCCGACGCCACAAGTCGTCGGTGACCAACATCAACATCTTCGCGATGACGTCCTCGCCCGAGCAGTCGGCGGTGCCGGCCGCTCCGGCCCCCGCGCCTGACCCGGAACCCGCCCCTCCGGCCGAGCAGGACGAGGATCTCTTCGGCGAGCGCTTGGTCTCGCCTGAATGGCTCGAACGGCGCGCGAAGCGGCTTGAGAAGCAGGAGCAGGAGCTCAAGCAGCGCGCCCTCGACATCGAACGCCGCGAGATGGAGCTCGAGGAGCGCGAGGCTCGGTTCGAGGCGGACATGTACCTGCGCGAAGACGAGGTCGAGGCGCGCGAGGAGCACTTGCGCCAGCTTGAGGCCCGTCTGGGGCAGAAGGAATCGGATCTCAGCACCTTCGTCGCCCGCGTGCAGGGTGGCTTGCTCGCCGACGCCGGCTGAGTCCGCGGCCTCTCCGGGGCTACACTGATTCCATGGCGCAGGCGCCAGCTCTTCCGGGCGGCTTCGAGCTTCCGCTCGAGCCTCGTCTCCCGCGCATCGGCTCGGTCGACCAGGTCGCGGTCGAGGAGCGCGCAGCCTCGCTTGCGCGCCGGTCGATCAAGCGCGAGTCGAAGCTCTTTGCGCTCGACCTCGCCGTGCGGATGATGGATCTGACGACCCTCGAAGGAGCCGACACTCCCGGCAAGGTCGCCGCGCTCTCCTCGAAGGCGATGCGGCCCGATCCCTCGGACCTCACCGTGCCGCCGGTGGCGGCGGTGTGCGTCTATCCGAATCTCGTCCCGGTCGCGCTCGAGCGGGTGCGGGGCAGCGGCGTCCTGGTGGCGTCCGTGGCGACGGCGTTTCCCTCGGGCCAGTCGCCGCTCGAGATCAAGGTCGAGGAGGCGGCCCGGGTGGTGGAGATGGGCGCCGACGAGATCGACATGGTCATTGACCGCGGCGCCTTCCTGGCCGGTGACTACGCGAAGGTCTACGACGAGGTGCGCAGGGTGAAGGAGGCGTGCGGGGACGCTCACCTCAAGGTCATCCTCGAGACGGGCGAGCTCGGCACCTACGACAACGTCCGGCGCGCGAGCCTGCTCGCCATCGCGGGCGGCGCCGACTTCATCAAGACCTCCACGGGCAAGATCCAGCCTGCCGCGACGCTGCCCGTCACGCTCGTCATGCTCGAGGCCATCCGCGATGTCTACGAGGAAACCGGGCGCAAGATCGGGATGAAGCCAGCGGGCGGCATCCGCCATGCGAAGCAGGCAGTGCAGTACCTCGTCCTCTTGCACGAGACCCTGGGGGTCGAATGGATGACGCCCGATCTCTTCCGCTTCGGCGCGTCGTCCCTACTGAACGACTGTCTGCTCCAGATCCGCAAGGAGAAGACCGGCCGCTACCAAAGCCCGGACTACTTCACCCTTGACTGACATCGAGAAGCGCCAAGACCGCTCGCCGGTCCCGTCCGCATTCGACTACGCTCCCGCGCCCGAGTCGCGCGACGTCGTCACCCTCGAAGACCGCTACGGGCTCTTCGTCGGCGGCGAATGGGTGGAGCCGAAGTCGGGCGAGCACGAGCAGACGATCAGCCCGTCCAGCGAGGAGCCGCTCGCCGAGGTGGCCTACGCGGGGCCGGAGGACGTTGCCCTGGCGGTCGACGCGGGTCGCGAGGCATTCGAGAACGGCTGGTCCGACATCTCGCCGGCCGAGCGCGCGAAGTACCTCTACCGCATCGCGCGCATCCTCCAGGAGCGCTCGCGCGAGTTCGCGGTACTCGAGTCGCTCGACGGCGGCAAGCCGATCCGGGAATCTCGCGACGTCGACCTTCCGCTCTCCGCCGCACACTTTTTCTATTACGCGGGGTGGGCGGACAAGCTCGAGTACGCGTTCCCGAACCGCAACCCGAAGCCGCTTGGTGTGGCGGGCCAGATCATCCCGTGGAACTTCCCCCTCCTCATGCTCTCGTGGAAGATCGCGCCGGCGCTGGCGGCGGGGAACACCGTCGTGCTCAAGCCGGCCGAGTCGACACCCCTCACCGCGCTCCTCTTCTGTGACGTCGTCCGGCAGGCCGAGCTTCCGCCGGGAGTCGTGAACATCGTCACCGGCGACGGGCGCGCGGGCGCTGAGCTCGTCAAGCACCCGGGCATCGACAAGGTTGCGTTCACCGGCTCGACCGAGGTCGGGAAGGAGATCCAGCGCGCGCTAGCGGGCACGGGGAAGAAGCTGACCCTCGAGCTCGGCGGCAAGGCGGCGAACATCATCTTCGACGACGCGCCGCTCGACCAGGCGGTCGAGGGGATCATCAACGGCATCTACTTCAACCAGGGGCACGTGTGCTGCGCGGGCTCGCGGCTGCTCGTGCAGGAGTCCATCTACGAGCAGGTGATCGCGAAGCTGAAGCGGCGAATGGGGACGCTCCGGGTCGGCGACCCGCTCGACAAGAACACGGACATCGGCGCGATCAACTCGCGGGAGCAGCTCGAGAAGATCAAGGAGCTCGTGGCGGCCGGGGAGGAGGAGGGCGCAGAGATCTTCCAGCCGGAGTGCCGGCTGCCGGAGAAGGGCTGGTGGTTCCCGCCGACGGTCTTCACCAACGTGGTGCAGAGCTACCGGATCGCGCAGGAGGAGATCTTCGGCCCGGTGCTCTCCGTGCTGACGTTCCGCACCCCCGACGAGGCGGTCGAGAAGGCGAACAACACGCCCTACGGACTGTCGGCCGGCGTCTGGACGGAGAAGGGCTCGCGGATCCTGTCGATGGCGCAGCGCCTGCGGGCCGGCGTCATCTGGGCAAACACGTACAACCGCTTCGATCCGGCGTCGCCGTTCGGCGGGTACAAGGAGTCCGGCTTCGGCCGGGAAGGCGGCCGCCACGGCCTCGAGCCTTACCTGAAGTTCGAATGAGGAG
>JAICVP010000041.1 GCA_025935275.1 Thermoleophilia bacterium | reverse complement strand
CTCGTACTGTCTCGGGCCTGCTCGCTTGTCTCCGTTCGCGAGCGTCGCCCCAGAACGTCCCAGCCAGCTAGCTGGCGCGGACGAAGAGTCCGGCGGCCTGCTTCTCGTCGAGGGGCCGCTCGTCGCCGTCCACGCTCAGGGTGAGCTCGCCGCCGTCGGCTTCGCGCACCTCGATGCGCGTGCCCGGGACGAGGCCCTCGTCGTAGTACCAGTGCAACAGGTCGCCGTCGTGTTCGGCAAGGCGGACGATTTCGGCCTCGGAGCCCGCCGAGAGATCCGAAAGAGGCTGTAGCTCCCGGTTCTCCGCCTGCTCGAAGTCGGTGTCCACGGGCCAGCCGTGCGGGCAGCGGTCCGGCTTGCCGAGCTGGGCCTCGATGCGCTCGACCATGTCGTCCGTGAAGGTGTTCCCGAGGAGATCGGCCTGCTCGTGCGCCTCGGCAGGTGTGTAGCCCATGAAGTCGGTGAGGAGCCGCTCGATGATGCGGTGGCGGCGCACGACGCGCTCGGCCTGGGCGCGGCCCTGTTCCGTGAGGATTGCCTCCTTGTGCTCGCCACGCTCGACGAGCCCCTCTGCCTCGAGGCGCTTCAACATCTCACCGGCGGAGGCTCGGGAGACCCCGAGCATGTCCGCGACACGCACCGCGAGCGTGGGCGAGCCTTTCGTGTCCGGCCGGTATTCCCCAATGGGAAAAGCCAGGAAATAGATCGTCTCGAGGTAATCGTCGACCGAGTGTCCCGCCGCCATCTCAGGGACAATCCTATCGGTGCCCCGCTTCGCCTCGGTCTACCCGCTGGTGACTGCACGCGCTCTCGCGCGGCCTTTCACCTACCTGGCGGACGGGCTCGAGAAGGGCTCCGTCGTCTCCGTCCCCTTCGGCCGTGCGCATCGCCGCGGGGTCGTCGTGGGGCTCGAGGACGAGGCTCCGCCGGAGGTCGAGCCCGTCGCCGTCGAGCGGGTCCTCGGCTCCGTCTCGCCGGCGCTCGTCGACCTCGCGCTCTGGATTGCCGACTACTACGGATCGACCCCCGCGCGGGCCCTCGCGCTCGTCGCGCCCGAGTCGCGCGCCAAGCGCAAGGGCGCCAGGCGGCGCGAAGGCCCGAAGGCGCTTCCGGCCGAGGCGGCTCCCGGAGAGCTGACGGAGGAGCAGCAGGCCGCGCTCGAGCGAATCGTCGGTTCGCTCGGGAAGGGCGGCTCCTTCCTCCTCTACGGCGCCACCGGGAGCGGCAAGACGGAGGTCTATTTGCGGGCCTGCGAAGAGGCGCTCGCCCGCGGGCTCGGGGCGATCGTCCTTGTCCCCGAGATCGCGCTCACGCCTCAGGCTTTGGGCCGGTTCACGGCCCGCTTCCCGGGGAGGGTCGCGGTCCTGCATTCCGGAATGACCGACGCGGAGAGGCGCGACGAGCGCGTGCGGATCGCGTCGGGCGAGGCACGCGTCGTCGTGGGCGCGCGCTCGGCGGTCTTCGCCCCGGTCGAGCAACTCGGGCTGATCTGCGTCGACGAAGAGCACGACGCCTCCTACAAGCAGGAGTCGGACCCGCGCTATGACGCGCGCACGGTGGCCGCGAAGCGGGCCGCCCTCGAAGGTGCGGTGGCCGTTTTCGGCAGCGCGACTCCCCGCCCCGAGAGCTGGGAGCGCCTCGAACGGCTCGAGCTCGGTGGACGCCTGGGCCGGCGCCTCCCTCACGTCCAGATCGTGGATCTTCGGCGCGAGGCCGGCTACCCGCTCTCCGCACCGCTCCTCGAAGGTCTCGGCGCAATCGCGGACGACGGCGGCAAGGCGATCCTTCTCCTCAACCGACGCGGGATCGCTCCGGCGCTCCACTGCCTCGCCTGCGGAGCGACCATTCGGTGCCCGAGCTGCGATGTCGCCCTCACGCTGCACGGGGACGGGGCACTCCATTGCCACCACTGCGGGCGGCGGGAGCCGAGCCCGTCGCTCTGCCCTGCCTGCGGAGCAGCCGAGCTGGCGCGGCTGGGGGCCGGAACCGAACGGCTCGAGCAGGAGCTGGCCGAGCGGCTACCGGCCCTCGAGCTCATCCGTCTCGACGCGGATGTCGCGTCGAACCCCGCCGAGCTGGCCGACAGACTGGCGCGATTCGCCGCGGCCGATCGGGCTGTCCTCCTCGGGACGCAGATGGTGGCGAAGGGCCATCACTTTGAGGGCGTTGCGCTCGCCGCGGTCGTGGATGCGGACACGGGGATGGCATTGCCGGACTTCCGGGCCGAAGAGCGGACCTTCCAGCTCGTGACGCAGCTCGCGGGGCGAAGCGGACGCGACGCGCCGGGCCGCGTGCTCGTGCAGACCTACGCGCCCGATTCCCGGCCGATTGCCCTCGCCGCACGCCACGATGTGGAGGAGTTCCTCGCCGGAGAACTGGAGCGCCGCCGGGAGCTCGGCTACCCGCCCTTCCGCCACCTCGTTCGCATCGTCGTCTCGGGCCCCGGAGTGAACGGCCCGACCGCCGTCCTCACCGAGCTGCGCGCCGGCCTCGAGGGCGTCGACGGAGACCTGTTGGGCCCCGCGCCGCTCCTTCGCCTTCGCAACCGAAGCAGGGCGCAGCTCCTCGTCAAGACTGCGAATCCGCGCCCGGTCGCGGCACTGACGGCGCGGCTGCTGGCCGCGGCGGCTCCTGCGATGAGGCGGGACGGGCTGACGGCCTCCGTAGACGTCGATCCGCAGGGACTTTCCTAGTTTCCTCGGCGGTTCGCGCGGGAATCATGGTCTCATGGGAATAGGAGAAATCATCGGTCTGATCATCGTGGGGCTCATCGTCGGGGCACTCGGGCGGCTCTTCCATCCGGGTGTGGACTCGATGGGGATCCTCATGACGATCGCAATCGGTATCGCGTCCGCGCTGCTCGTCGGCTGGCTCGTCGGCGGGGGCATTCTCGGCTTCATCCTTGCGGTCATCGTGGCGGTCGTTCTTGTCGCCCTTTGGTCGCGGATGGTTGGCCCCAGGACTGCGACAAACCGCATATAGAACAACGGTTCGCCCTCGTTAGAATTGCCCTGAAATGGGCGAAGTAGAGGGTCAAGTACGGAGCGAAGAGCTCGACGCCGAGCGTGAAGCTCGGCGTCAGCTTGCTCTCGCGCAGGTACGGCAGTACCCCGATCCCGTCCTGCGCCTGAAGGCCAACGACGTCGAGGAGATCGACGACTCGGTCACCGGCCTCGTCGAGCGCATGAAGGGGCTCATGACGGAGGCGCGCGGCGTGGGCCTCGCGGCTCCCCAGCTCGGGATCCTGCGGCGCGTCCTGGTCTATCAGGCCGGTGAGGAGGAGCCCTTCATGGCGCTCGTCAACCCGCGTGTGGTCGAGACCGGTGGGGAGCAGATCGCCGACGACGAGGGTTGCCTTTCCCTGGGCGCGGCGACGGTGATCGTCGAGGTCGAGCGCCCGTCCACGATCGTGGTCGAGGCGACCTCCCCCGACGGCGAAGAGCTCCGAATCGAGGCCGAAGGTCTCGAGGCGCGCGTGATCCAGCATGAGCTCGACCACCTCGACGGAGTCCTCATCATCGACCGGACGTCTCCCGAGCAGCGGCGAGAGGCTCTGGCCAAGCTGCGGCCACAGCCCGTCCTCGGACCCACGTAGCCCTCATGAAGATCGCCGTTGCGGCCACCGCGCCGTTCGGAGCGGCCGTGCTCGAAGGGATGGCCAACCGGGGCTACGACATCGAGTTTCTCCTCACGCGGCCGGACAAGCCGCAGGGCAGAGGGCGGAAGAAGGCCGCGCCGCCGGCCAAGGAGGTGGCGAAGGCGCTGGGTATCCCGGTGCAGCAGCCGGAGAAGCTCACCACATTCCCCGGCGAGGCGCGCGTCGTGGTCGTCGCGGGCTACGGGGTGCTGATCCCGGAGAAGCTCCTCGGCGAGCGGCTGTGGCTCAACGTGCACCCGTCGCTCCTCCCACGCTGGCGCGGTGCCGCGCCCGTCGAGCGGGCGATTATGGCGGGCGACCGGGAAACAGGCGTGACCATCCACAAGACTACGGCCGACCTCGATGCGGGGCCGATCGCCGCGCAGCGGCGCTTTCCCATCGGGCCGGAGGACGACACAGCAGTCGTCGTCGAGCGTGCCGCCGCACTGGCGGTGGATCTCCTGGGGGAAGTCTTCGCGGAGCCGACGTTCGTCCCACAGCCCGACGGCGCGACGTATGCGGAGAAGCTCACCGCGGCCGACCGAGAGCTCGACTGGACGAAGCCGACCGAGGAGCTCGTGAACCAGATTCGTGCGCTCTCGCCGGACATCGGCGCGCGCGGGCTCGTCGACGGCAGGCGCCTGCTGGTCTGGAAGGCCAGGCCCGCCCGTGAGGACTCGCTTCTCGTCGCCGGCGGCCTTGAGCTCCTCGAGGTGCAGCGCGAGGGCGGGAAGAGGATGAGCGCCGAGGAGTACCTACGCGGCCGCAGGTAAGCGCCCGCGGCGTCGCATACGAAGTCGTCCGGCGGGTCTTCGAGGAGGACGCCTACGCCGACCGCGCCTTCCGCTCCCTCGCCGAGCGGCTCGATGAGCGCGACCGGGCTTTCGCCATGCAGCTGGCCTACGGGACGGTGCAGCGCGTGCGCCCGCTCGACCATGCGATCGAGAGCCTGGGCCGGCGTCCGGTGCGCAAACTCGACCCGCCCGTGCGCGCGGCGCTCCGTCTCGGCGCGTACCAACTCGCCTTCATGAATTCCGTTCCGGTGCACGCCGCTGCCAACGAGAGCGTCGAGCTCGTCCGCGCGGCGGGGCTCGAGCGCGCCGTGGCCTTCACGAACGCGGTGCTGCGGAGGCTCGCCGAGGGAATCGAGCCCTTGCTCGCGGGGCTGTCGGAGTCGACGCCGCAGGAGGCGGCGCTCGTGCACTCCTACCCCGACTGGGTCGCCGAGACCTGGTGGCTGGAGTGGGGCGAGGAGGACGCTCTCGCCCTCATGCGGGCTCAGAACGAGCCGCCCGAGCGGATCTTGCGCGAGCCGGCCGGCGGCCTCACGGCGCCATGGCCGCAGAGCCGCGGCTCGCAGCTCGCGGGCAGCGCCGTCGGCGCCCAGCCGGGCGACCGGGTGCTCGATCTCTGCGCCGCCCCGGGCGGCAAGTCGACCCAGCTCGTCTCGTTCGGAGCCGACGTCGTCGCCGTCGAGAAACATCCCGGCCGCGCGCGTGAGCTCGAGGAAAACGCGGCCAGGCTCGGCGCCCGCCTGACCGTCGTGAACGCGGACGCGCTGGAGCTTCCGTCCGAGCTGGGCGGATTCGATCGCGCGCTCGTGGACGCCCCGTGCTCGGGTCTCGGCGTCCTCAATTCGCGCCCGGACCTGCGCTGGCGCGCGCGGCCGCTGCCCGAGCTGCAGCTCGATCTGCTGCGCGCCGCGATCGAGCGGACCCGGCCCGGAGGCTCGATCACGTTCTCCGTCTGCACGATCCACGGGGCCGAGAACGAGGACGTGATTGACTCGCTCGGGCTCCCCGTCGACGACCTCGGCGCCGAGTTTCCGGAGTTCAGCCACCCGAGGCGGCCGGAGTTCCTCCTCACCCTCCCGCACCTGCACGGCACGTCGGGCTTCTTCGTCGCCCGCCTGCGCCGTCCGTAGGATCTCCCCATGTCCTGGAAACGATGGGTGCGCGAGATCGAGATCGAGCCCTCGCTGTACGCCGCGGACTTTCTGCGGCTCGGCGAGCAGATCGACCACCTCATCGGCGCCGGTGCCCGCCTCTTCCACTTCGACATCGGTGACGGCCATTTCGTCGAGCCGGTCACCATCGGCCCGATCGTCCTTCAGTCGATCGCGCCGCTGATCCACCGCTTCGAAGGCGTGATCGACTGCCATCTGATGGTGGACAACCCCGAGCATCACTTCGAGATGGTCAAGAACGCGGGCGGCGACAGCGTCACCTTTCACGTCGAGACCTGCGAGGAGCCCTGGAAGGCGATCAAGCATGCGCGCGACCTCGGGCTCGGAGTCGGCGTCGCGTTCAACCCGGAGACGAGCGTGGAGGATGCCGTCGGGGCCTCGATCGGCGCGGATCTCGTCCTCTGCATGAGCATCCATCCCGGCTATTCGGGCCAGGAGTTCATGCCGGAGAGCCTCGAGCGGATCGCCGCCCTGCGGAGCCAGCTGCACCAGAACCTCTTCGTCCAGGTGGACGGCGGAGTCGGGGAGGGGAACATCGCCGAGATCCGGAGGGCGGGCGCGCAGACGGTGGTCGCGGGCAGCGCGATCTTCGGCCGGGAGGATTACCCGCGCGCCTACCGGCAGCTCGTGAAAGCCTTTGCCGAAGCCGTTTGAGCGCGCGCTCGAGCTGGCCGAGCGGGGACGAGGCACGACAGATCCCAATCCGGTCGTCGGCGCGGTTCTGGTCGCCGGCGAAGAGGTCGTCGGGGAGGGCTGGCACGAGCGGGCCGGCGGCCCGCACGCCGAGGTCGTCGCGCTCGAGGCAGCCGGCGAGCGAGCGCGCGGAGCGACGCTCTACGTCACCCTCGAGCCGTGCGCTCATCACGGACGCACGCCGCCGTGCGTGGACGCGATCGTCGCCGCGGGTGTCGCCCGGGTGGTGGTGGGGGTCTCCGATCCGAACGCGAAGACGGACGGGCAAGGCTTCGCGCGTCTGCGCGAGGCCGGCATCGACGTCGAGCTCCTCGACGGCGAGCTCGCGCTCCGCGCACGCCGCCAGAACGAGGCGTGGCGCACCTGGATCTCCGCGGGGCGGTCCTTCGTCACCTACAAGGCCGCCGTCACGCTCGACGGGCGGGTGGTCGTCCCCGAATCGCGCTGGGTGACCGGAGAGGAGAGCCGCCGCCGCGTCCACGAGCTTCGAGCCGCCTCGGATGCGGTCGCGGTCGGCATGGGAACGGTGCGAGCCGACTCACCGCGCCTGGACGCCCGTGACGTGGACGCCGAGCGCCAGCCCCGGCGACTCGCGTTCGGGAACGGGCCACTCCCGGAGGGCTCGGAGCTCGAGCTCGTCTCCGGCCCGCCGGCGGAAGCGCTCGGGCGCCTCGCCGGCGAGGGCGTGCAGTCGCTTCTCCTCGAAGGCGGGCCGACGCTCGCCACGTCGTTCCTGCGCGAAGAGCTCGTCGACAAGCTGCTCCTCTTCGTCGCGCCGACGCTCGCCGGCTCCGGCCCTCGCTGGGTGGGGGAGCTCGGGGAGCCCTTGCCGCTCGCAGGGCTCGAGGTCGAGCGGCTCGGAGACGACGTCCTCCTCTCCGGATACATCCGCGAGCCCTAGAGTTCAGACCGTGTTCACGGGGATCGTGCGCGAGGTCGGTCGCGTCGAGGCCGTCGAGGAGCGCGGAGACTCCGTGCGCCTCGTCGTGAGCGCGCCGGAGACCGCCTCGGCCACCGCGGTAGGCGACTCCGTCGCCCTCGCCGGCGTCTGCCTCACCGCGGTCGAGGTCTCGGACGGGACCGTGGCCTTCGACGCCGTCCCGGAGACGCTCCGCCGCTCCACACTCGGCCACCTGCAGGAAGGCGGCGGCGTCAACGTCGAGCCCGCTCTTCGCGCCGGCGATCCGCTCGGGGGCCACATCGTCCAGGGGCACGTGGACGGCGTCGGCCGGATCCGCCGGGTTGACGACGAGGGCATCGAGGTCGAGGCCCCCACCGACGTCTTCCGCTACTGCGTCGAAAAAGGCTCGATCGCCGTGGAGGGTGTCAGCCTGACGATCGCCGCGCTCGGAACGGACTCGTTCACGATCGCGCTCATCCCGCACACACGCGAGGCCACCACCCTCGGGACGGTTGCCGAGGGGGACGAGGTCAACCTCGAGGTCGACGTGGTCGCCAAGTACGTGGAGAGGCTCGCATCCCGGTGAGGCTCGAGCCGCTCTACCGCATCAGCTTCGCGTACCCGGAGCACTACCTCTCCCGCGGGCCGGACACGGTCGGGCTCTTCTTCGGAGAAGGACGCGTCGAGGGGCAGGTGAACGGCCGCTTCCGCGGGCTCAACCACGCCCGGCTGCGCAGTGACGACGTCTACGTACCCGACTTCCACGGCGTCATCGAGACCGACGACGGCGCGCTCCTCGCCTTCCACCTGACCGGCCTCGCCCGCAAGAGCAAGTACGGCCGCGAGGTCACCGGCACCATCGTCCACACCACCGGTTCGGAGCGCTATGCACGGCTCAACGACGCGGTGTGCGTGCTGGCGGGGGAGGCTCGCAGAAACGACATCCGCCTCGAGGTCGCGGAGCTCGTTTGGGAGCAGTTGGAGCCCTAGGCGTTCTGGGCGGGCGGGTGAGCGTTACGATTTGCCCGTGAAGGTCGAGACCACGCCGTTCTCAACCATCGAGGCCGCTCTCGAGGACATCCGCGAGGGGAAGTTCGTCGTGGTCGTGGATGCGGCAGACCGCGAGAACGAGGGCGACCTGACGATCGCCGCGCAGTTCGCGACGCCGGAGGCGATCAACTTCATGGCGACGCACGGACGTGGGCTGATCTGCCTCTGTCTGACCGAGGAGCGCTGCGAGGAGCTCGGGCTGCGCCAGATGACCGACCGGAACGAGACGCCGTTCGGCACCGCGTTCACCATTTCCATCGAGGCGCGCGAGGGAGTCACCACGGGGATCTCGGCTCCCGACCGCGCGCGGACGATCCAGGTCGCCATCGATCCGAGCAGGGGGCCGGCAGACCTCGTCCAGCCCGGCCACATCTTTCCGCTGCGCGCGCGGCGCGGAGGCGTCCTGCAGCGGGCGGGCCAGACCGAAGCGGCCGTCGACCTCGCCCGCCTCGCCGGCCTGAATCCGGCCGGCGTCGTCTGCGAGATCATGCGCGAGGACGGGACGATGGCCCGTGTCCCCGACCTGATCCCGTACTGCGAGCGGCACGGCATCAGGATGATCACGGTCGAGGACCTGATCGAGTACCGGCGACAGACCGAAAAGCTCGTCGAGCGCATGACCTCGGTGCGGCTCCCGACCGCCTACGGCGACTTCACTGCCGTCGCGTTCCGCGAGACGCTGACGGGCAAGCACCACGTGGCGCTCGTGAAGGGCGACGTGGACGGCGAGGAGAACGTCCTCGTGCGCGTGCATTCGGAGTGCCTGACCGGCGACGTCTTTCACTCCCTCCGCTGCGACTGCGGGGAGCAGCTCGAGCTCGCCCTCGAGCGCATCGCGGCGGAGCCGCGCGGCGTGCTCCTCTATATGGCGCAGGAGGGGAGGGGCATCGGCCTCCTCAACAAGCTCCGCGCCTACGAGCTGCAGGAGGCCGGGCTGGACACCGTCGAGGCGAACCTCGAGCTCGGCTTCGCGGCCGATCTGCGTGAATACGGTATCGGCAGCCAGATCCTGGCCGACCTGGGCCTGACGACCATCCGCATCCTCACGAACAACCCGAAAAAGATGACCGGCATCGAGGGCTTCGGCCTGAGCGTGGTCGAGCAGGTCCCGATCGAGGTTTCGCCGAACGCAGAGAACCAGCGCTACCTGGAGACGAAGCGCGAGAAGCTCGGCCACCAGCTCCACCACCAGGATCTGCGCTTCGAGGAAGCGGATGGCTGACGTCGAGCACGCGCCGGGCGAGCTCCGCATCCCCGACGGGGTCGGAGTCGTCACCGGCTCTCCGAACGGCGCACGCCGCGGGATCGGCGTGGTTGTCAGCCGCTTCAACGGCGACATCACGACCCGCCTCCTCGAAGGCGCGCTGCAGACGCTCACCGCGTCCGGAGTCCCGAGGGAGCGCATCGACGTGATGCCCGTGCCCGGCGCCTTCGAGCTCCCGCTCGGTGCCATGGCCCTCGCGAAGACCCGCCGCTACGCCTGCATCGTCGCTCTCGGGTGCGTCATCCGCGGCGACACGCCGCACTTCGAATACGTGGCCGGGGAGGCGGCGAGCGGGCTTCAGCTCGCCGGGCTCGAGACGGGCGTGCCCGTTTCGTTCGGCGTCCTCACCTGCGACAGCCGCAGGCAGGCGGAGGAGCGCGCGGGCGGACCGCAGGGGAACAAGGGCTCCGAGGCCGCCCTCTCTGCGCTCGAGATGGCCGACCTGCTCACGCACCTTCGGCCTGCGGCCGGCTAGTCAAGGCGCCTAGCTATACTCAACCGCCTATGTCGAAGGTCTGCGCAGTCTGCGGGAAAGCTCCCGCGTTCGGACACAACAGAAGCCACTCGATGGTGGCGACGAAGCGCCGGTTCAACCCGAACCTCCAGCGCGTCCGCATTCTCGTGAACGGGGTTCCGCGCCGGACCTACGTCTGCGCCCGGTGTCTCAAGGCGGGCAAAGTCCAGAAGGCCATCTAGGTCTCGCTCGGGCGGCGCTGGCCGCCGTCGAGGCGAGCAGGGCCCGCATCGACGACCTGAACGTGTACCCGGTTCCGGACGGGGACACGGGCACGAACATGACCGAGACCGTGCGCGCGGTCGTCTCGGCGCTCGACCGCGACCCGAACGCCGACATCGTGCGCGCTGCGCTCATGGGTGCGCGAGGAAACTCGGGCGTGATCCTCTCGCAGCTCGTGCGGGGCGCCGTCGAGGGGCTGGGCGAGGTGGACGAGGTCGATGCGGCAGGCCTGGCGCGAGCATTGCGGGGCGCGAGCGATGCAGGGTACGCGGCGGTTCGCGATCCGCAGGAAGGGACGATGCTGACCGTCGCCCGTGCGCTCGCCGAGAAGGCAGAAGAGCTCGAAGGTGCCGGCCCGCCGGCGTCCGAGCTGCTCGCCGAGCTCGTGGCGCACGGGGAGAGCGCGCTCGCCGGGACGACCGATCAACTCGACGTCCTCCGCGAGGCCGGGGTGGTCGACGCAGGCGGCGCCGGGGTGCTCGAGATCCTGCGCGGGATCGCCGCACATGTCCGCGGCGAGCCGCTGCCCGAGCTCGAGGCTGTGACCGGCGGGATCCCGCTCGAAGCCGTGCACCAGGAGCTCTCCCGCTACCGCTACTGCACCTCGTTTTTCGTCGAGGGCGAGGGCATCGAGCCCGAGGAGCTGGAGCGCGAGCTCACGAAGCTAGGCGACTCGCTCCTGGTCGTGGGCGGCCCCGGGGCGGTCAAGGTGCATGTCCACACCGACGAGCCCGGAGCGGCGCTCGCGCTCGCGACGCAACGCGGCGTGATCGAGGAAGTCGACATCAAGAACATGCACGTCCAGACGGCCGACCGCACCGAGCGGCTCGAGCGTGAGGTCGGGATCACGGGTGCGGTGGCCGTGGCTCTTGGAGACGGAAACCGCCGGCTCTTCGAAAGCCTGGGCGCGTCCACGGTCGAGGGGGGCGAGACGATGAACCCCTCGACGGCCGATCTGCTCGCGGCGGTCGAAGCCCTGGGCGAGCACGCGATCGTTCTCCTGCCGAACTCCAAGAACGTCGTCCTTGCCGCCGAGCAGGCGGCGGCCGCGAGCACGAAGGAGGTGCGGGTGGTCGCGACGCGCAGCATGCAGGCGGGCCTCGGCGCGCTCGTGGCCTTCGACGCCGCTCGCCCGCTGGACGAGAACGTCGCCGAGATGGAGGAAGCCGCCGCTGCGGTTCGCGCGGGCTCCGTTGCCCGGGCTTCGCGGGACGCGACCATCGACGGAGTCGACGTCTCGGAGGGCGAGTTCCTCGGCCTCGTCGAAGGCCGGCCGGTCATCTCGGGCGGCGCGCTCGGGCCCGTGGCCGCGGAGGTCGTCGCCCGCCTGGTCGGCGACAAGGCGGATGTGCTCACCGTGCTTCTGGGCGACGACGCGGCCGGCTCCGACGGCCTCATCGACGCGATCCGGGCCGCGCATCCCGCGCTCGAGATCGAGGTGCACGAGGGCGGCCAGCCGCACTACCCCCTTCTTTTCG
>JAICVP010000316.1 GCA_025935275.1 Thermoleophilia bacterium | reverse complement strand
GGGAGCTGCATGGAGGGGAGACTATGCCGAAGGCGGGGGTCGAACCCGCACGGGGCCAAGCCCCACTGGATTTTGAGTCCAGCGCGTCTACCAGTTCCGCCACTTCGGCAGAGGGCATCACGAGGAATGGTATCGGCACAGTTGCTGGACGTTCCTCACGGCGTCATAATGGCGCCCCACAACGAGCGGCCCGTGGAAGCGTGAGCCCGCGTCCGCTCCAGCAAGTCCCTTCACGGCGAATGCTCGCCATGGGCAGCGTCGAGAGAACAGTCGGGCGAACGAGGAGGCGCAGTTGAGAAGAAGGACACTTTTGTCGGTACTGGTCTTGGTGCTCAGTGCCCTGGCCCTCCTCGCCGCAGGATGCGGCGGGGACGACAACGGCACGAGCGGCAGTTCCGGTGGCGGCGAGACGAGTGGCGGCGGAGAAGCCGTCAAGATCGTCTCCGATCTGCCTCTGCAGGGCTCGTCTGCAGGCCAGACGGAGACGATGGTCAACGCCATCAAGCTCTATCTCGAGCAGATCGGCGGCAAGGCCGGTGACTTCACGGTGTCGTACGAGTCGTTCGACGACTCGACCGCCGCGAAGGGAGCCTGGGACGAGGCCACGTGTGCGGCCAACGCACGGAAGTACGTGGAAGACGAGTCGATCCTGGGCGTGATCGGAACATTCAACTCGGGTTGTGCCAAGATCGAGGTTCCGATCGCGAACGAGGCCTCGCTCGCGTACGTGAGCCCCGCGAACACCGCGGTCGGCCTCACGCACGAGGGCCCCGGCGCCGAGCCGGGTGAGCCGGACAAGTACTACCCGAGCGGCACGCGCAACTACGCGCGCGTCGTTGCGTCCGACGACTTCCAGGGCCAGGTCGACGCGAGCTACATGAAGGACAAGCTCGGCGTCACCAGCGTCTACATCCTGGACGACAAGGACGCGTACGGTAAGGGCGTCGCCGACGCCTTCGAGCAGGCCGCTAACGACATCGGCCTCAAGGTTGCCGGGCATACCGGCTGGGATGCCAACGCGCAGAACTACAAGGCCCTGATGACGCAGATCAAGGCCTCGGGCGCCGACGGCATCTTCATCGGCGGCATCGCGTGCTTCAACGGCGGCCAGGTCATCAAGGACAAGGTCTCCGTGGTCGGTGACAACGACGCAGTCAAGCTGCTCGTCTCCGACGGCTTCGTCCTGGACTCGCTCTTCGACGAGGCTGGAGCCGACAACCTCGCCGGCACGTACGGCAGCGCTCCGGTGCTCAACCCGGACGACCTGACCGGCGCCGGCAAGGAGTTCCTCGACGCCTACCAGGAGAAGTACGGCGCACCGGAGGTCTACACGGCCTACGCTGCGGCGGCCGCCCAGGTGCTCGTGGACGCGATCGGCCGCTCCGACGGCTCCCGTGAGGACGTCGTCGCGAAGGTCTTCGACGCCAACATCACCGACGGAATCGTCGGGCCGATGACCTTCAACGAGAACGGCGACCCAGAGGGTGGCCTCATCTCGATCTTCCAGGCGGAGGCAGGCGGCCCGCCGTGGAAGTTCATCGAGGCTCAGCAGGTCGGGTAACCGCTGATTCGAACGTAACAAGGACGCGAGAGGGCCGGTCTTGACCGGCCCTCTCGTTTCCGTCATAACCTCCGCACTGTGGCGACTGCCGAAACCGCATCCCGACCCTCCTTCGAGCGTCGCGTGCCGGTTTCCCAGATCCTCCTCTGGGTGGTCGGCGCCGTTCTCGCGGCGCTCATCGGCTTCTGGCTGATCAGGAACGCGATCCACGAGCCGGACCGGTTCCTCGAGGTCACGCTCATCGGAGGCACCACCGGGATGATCTACGCGCTCATCGCGCTGGGCTACACGCTCGTCTACGGGATCATCGAGCTGATCAATTTCGCCCACGGCGACAACTTCATGCTGGGCGGGTTCCAGACGAACTCGATCGTCAACGACGGCTCGTTCCAGATCCCGCTCTTCCCGACGTCGCTCGTGCTCGGGATCCCGCTCGGGGCCGCTGCGACCGCAAGCTCCTCGAGCGGGCAAAAGATCTACACGGTCTTCGTCTGCCTTCTCTTCTCGATGCTCTTTTGCATGGTCATCAACGTGACCATCGAGCGCATCGGCTACAAGCCGCTCCGCAACCAGCCGCGCCTCGTGCCGCTTATCACGGCGATCGGGTTCTCCTTCATCCTGCAGGACATCGGGCTCGTCTGGAAGGACGCGGGCCCGCAGCCGCTGCCGAACATCCTGCCGACGGGTGACATCTTCCACTGGAGGGGGGCGACGTACAGCTGGAACGACTTC
>JAICVP010000255.1 GCA_025935275.1 Thermoleophilia bacterium | reverse complement strand
GGCCTTCGCAATAGCAATCACCCAGCGACTCTGGACGTTCTATCTGCCCCCGATCTGGGGGTACGGGTCACTCCAGTGGCTCACCCGCAAGGGCTACGTCTAACGGGGTTGAGTCAGTGCTCGGACGCCGTGCTGTAGCGCGCGACGAAGACCTCGTCTCGCGTCAGCCGGTCGCCGCGATAGACGCGACGCGTGTACCGGACATCAAAGGTCCCTGCACCGGTGTTGTAGGGCGCCGACGTCTCCGTCTCAACGCGGCGGCCGAGGGATCAAACTCAGAACGCGTTCGAGGCCGATTTCCACTCCTCCAAGCGCCGTGCAATGAGTGCGGCCCGCTCCTCCTCGCTCCCGCTTTCCAAACAGTCGAGGTCTGCGCCATCCGCTCGCATGTAGATCCCCGAGGTGCGGACATCCAGACCGGTACCGCTGGTTGACCGCGTCGTCCAGTACCCCGTAGCGCGGTCAACGGCCTCTACCCTGATCTCGCCTGTGCCCTCGAGCTGCGGAGCATTCGGATGCCGAGGGCGCTCACCCCTCCAGAAGTAGAAGATGCCGGCTGGGTCCTTGCGTTCCTTCGCAGCCTCGCTCCAGTAACGGGAGGAGAGGGTGCCGTCCTCCTGCCAGGCGCGGCCGCTGACATTCAGACCACCGTCCCGCTCCCGGGAGATACGCAGCAGGCTCACGGCCGAAGGTTCTTCCTCGGTGCGTGCAGTCAGGGAGAGCTGCCACCACAGGCCCTCGATCGGGCCGCGATGACCCTCCGTCTCGATCGCCTTGCGGAGCTTCTCATTGATGGCCCGGACCTCTGTCGCGCCGGCGGCCGGGTCATACCGCACAGACGTCAGCCCGAGGAGGTCGCTCGGCAGCTTCGAGCCGTTGGCATGGAGGATGAACGTGCGCCGGATCCCCAACGCGCCGCCGAAGAGCCCTGCCTCGAAAACGACGTTGTCGCGCGGCGAAGCCTGCCCGGGCTCGGACGCATCCGTCGTCGTCCAGTCGTCCTGGGCGAAGACGAACGCGGCGAAATCGACCTCGTACGAGAGTTCGACGAGCCGCTCGAGCGTCGAGCGTCCTGGGTTGAAGGTTGTAGTCCAGAGCTCGACGTCGGCGACCTCCCTGAGCCCTCGTGCGATCGCCTGAATCAGCTTGGCCTGCTTGCCCGACGAACCGAGGAAGATGCGCGGCTTGCTCATGCGGGATCCAGGACGGCGTTACCTCCGCTCGGTGTTCGAGGGCTCGGAGATCGCCCCGACGAGCGCACCGGTCTTCGTCTCGTCCTCGGTGAGGGCAATGTCGGCCTGGGTCACGATGCCGACCAACCTGCCCTGCTCGACGACCGGTAGGCGCCGAACCTGATGCTGGGCCATGAGTTGGAGAGCGTCTTCCAAATCTTCGTCGGCCTCGACACTGACGAGGTCGCGAGAGTAGACGTCGTCTACTGATGTCGCCTTGAGATTCGAGGCTTCGGCCACCACCCGGGTCGTTATGTCTCGGTCGGTGATCACTCCGACCAGTTCGCCGTCCTCAGTTATCGGGAGCGAGCCGATGTGTTGCTCACGCATCAGCCTCGCGGCGTCGACGACTGACGCTGATGCCCCGATCGACCGCGGATCTGCGGTCATGGCTTCTCGAACGGTGTTGCGCATTGCGGCTCCTTCCTCCGTGTCGTTGGCAGTGACCATGTCCGTGCCAGAGTGAAAGACAGCGCGGCCCACCCCGAACGACAAGGCGACGATCGGCCACCCGACCGCCGCCAGGGCGACGAGCGCGACGAACGCGAGTGCGATCAGGGCGAGGCCCGGGAGGATCAACAAGGCGGACACCCCGATGATTAGCAGGGGCGTCCATTCATAGAAATACCTCACCACGACTTTGACCTCGCCAATCGACGGGGGCGCCGTCTTGCTCTTCCGCCGTAGGAAACTCGCGTGACGGCAGCGGAGCGGGGACGACGAGGGCGGCCGAACTCGCCCATCATTTCTTACGTGAACCTCTTTACGAACGCGAGCGCCGTCTCCGCGACCTCGCGCCAGCCGTCATCGATTGTCAGGGAGTGGCCGCGGTTCGGCATCTGCTTGATCTCGGTCACGCCCGAGTTGCGCTTCTGTCGCTTGTAGGCGGCGTTGGCGATCGCCCAAGGAACGGTCTGGTCTTTCTCACCGTCCAGAATGAGCAACGGGCCTCGATCGGGGTTCTTCGTGTCCACCTTCGACTCCGTCCAGGGGTTGAGGTTGGCGTTTCCCATCTGGACGAGCGCCATCCCCGACCCGGCCACGTGGTACGTGTCGTAAAGGCGCCGCGATTCGTTCTCGTCGAGGGCGTTTGTCCAGCCGTACTTGAACTGGTCATAGCTGAGGGTGATGGCTCGGCTACGAGTACGCGGGTTGACGAGGAACGGGCCAACTCCCTTGAGCACCGAGGCCGGTAGCGGCAAGACACCCCGGAAGACCCCTGGGTCGATCGCAACCGTGGCTGCCGAGAGCCCCCGGCCAGCCAGCATCTCCGCTAACAGTCCGCCAGTCGAGTGCCCGATGACGGCGGGCTTCTTCTCGAGCTCCCCGATCACCTCGGCTGTGTGGTCCGCGACTTGCTTGAGAGACTTCTTGGCGAGTGCGTTCGGGTTCGCCCGGGCCTCTTCGACCGTTTCCGGATCGTCCGGCCAGTCGGGCGTCAGAGGCGCGTAACCCGCCTGCTTGAACACGTCCGTCCAGTTGGCCCAGCTGCTCGGCAGGAGCCAGAGTCCGTGTATGAAGACGACCGGGGTGGTTCCGGAAGCGTTGGCCGCCTCGATCTCGCTGCGTTCTCGCTCAGAAATGGCCACTGTCTGTAACTCCTCTCGGTCGCGGTAGGAACGTCATCCCACCCGAGCGCCTGGGTCGGGGTGAACGTGCTCAAGAAGCGACGACGAGCACGGGCGTGGTGCAGCCATCGCCGAGCCTCTATGCGGCGAGGGCCGCGGCCGGCTCGCTGCGCCGCAGGAGGATCGAGTCAACGCACTCATCGCAGACCGCGCCGTGAAGCTGCGGGATGCTGTCGAATTCGTAGGAGCGCAGCTCTCTGATCATCCTCTCGGTCTCGACCCACTCGTTGCCGCGCTGAACGCGCTGGCACAACGTGCAAATGATCAAACGCTTTG
>JAICVP010000212.1 GCA_025935275.1 Thermoleophilia bacterium | reverse complement strand
GACTCGGACAGCGTGGCCGCGATGTACGCCGCCACGGCCGAGCGCTACGGCGGCGTCGACGTCCTCTACAACAACGCGGGGATCATGCCCGCTGACGACGCCTCGGTCCTCGAGACCGAGGTGGACGCGTGGCAGCGCGTGCAGGACGTGAACACGAAGGGCGTCTTTCTCTGCTGCAAGCACGGCATCCCGCATCTGCTCGAGCGCGGCGGCGGCTCCGTGATCAACGTTGCCTCGTTCGTCGCGCTCGCCGGCGCGGCGACGTCGCAGATCTCCTACACGGCCTCGAAAGGCGCCGTCCTCTCCCTGAGCCGGGAGCTCGCGGTCGAGTTCGCGCGCCGCGGCGTGCGCGTGAACGCGCTCTGCCCTGGGCCCGTCGAGACCCCGCTCCTCATGCGCCTGTTCAGCGAGACTCCGGGCGCGCTCGAGCGGAGGCTCGTTCACCTGCCGATGGGCCGGCTCGCGCAGGCGAAGGAAATCGCCTACGGCGCGCTCTTCCTCGCAAGCGACGAGTCGTCGTACGTGAACGGCTCGACCTTCCTCGTGGACGGCGGCCTCACGGCTGCATACGTGACTCCGGAATAACGCCCGAACGTGGGTCCCTGACGGCTTGTTCTACGAGCCGAGGACGTTGACCGCGCGGGCGGCGACGAGCAGCACTGAGCCCACCGAGATCAGCGCGTCCAGGCCCATGACTGCCTTGGCAAGGCGGGTCAGCGGCATGGCGTCTGTCGGGCTGAACGCGATGCCGTTCGTGAGCGCCACGTAGGCGTAGTCCTCCAGCCGCGGGTGCCAGCCTGAGTGCGCGAGTCGATCGTTGTCGTCCTGCGGGAACCAGAAGTCGGGCCGTCTGCGCCCGTTTTCCGCCCGGGCCCTGGGGCCCCCGGCGTCGAGGCTCCAGTAGAGGAGCCCGAACACGATCACGTTCGTGAGCCAGAGAATCGCGCCGCTCATGAGCAGCTGCCCTCCCGACAGGTCACCACTGCCTTCCGTCACCAGTGAGCCGATGAGCAGGCCGAGACCGCCCAGGTTCGCCGCGACGACGACGAGGATGACGGACAGGTCCATGCTTCTGGGCGCGTCGAAGGCGAGCGCGACGACGAGCAGCATCGGCGGAACGGCGAGGACGAGCCAGATCCAACCGGAGACGCCCGCGAGCTCCCAGCTCTGCGCCATGCTCACCAGCCCGAGCAGGACAAGGAGTCCACACGCGGCCAGCGCGAAGACGCTCGCCTCCAGGCGGGCCTCACGACGGCTGCCCTCCGGACTCGGATCGGACATCCAGCCGTGGTTCGGCGGCTAGGAAGCTTGACCTGCCCGAAGGCTCAGCGGTGACCCTCGAAGCGCCCCTGCTCCTCCGCGGTGCGCTCCGCAGTGGGGATCGCCTCGAGGCGTTCGTCCGGAATGGGCTCGCCGCTCTCGACGGACAGGCCGTACGTCCCGTTGTCGACGCGCGCCTCCGCCCGCTCGACCGCGGCCAGCTCGTTCAGCAGCCGCTCGCGCAGGCCCGCCTCGAACTCGTCGTTGTAGAGCTCAGTTCCCTGGTCGCCGAGGTGCTGGTCGACGGTCGTGAGCTCGCCGTCGCCTCCGCCGGCCTGCTCGGCCAGTGCCCGTTCGATTCGCCGCCTCTCCTTGCCGAGAAGCTCGCGTGCCCGTTCCGCGTCCACGTCCTGACTCTACCCGTGGCGGGACTCGACGCCCGCTCTTGTCTAGCGCTCGACGAGCTTCGATTTGTATTCGCTCCGCTGCAGGCTCCCCCACGGCACGAGCTCCACGTGGGCCTGCACGACGAGCGTGCTTCGCAGCCTCTCGCCGATCGCCCGGGCGAGCTCCTCGTCGGGAGTCGCATTCTCGGCGAGCTCGACCGCGACTGGAAGAGGCGGCTCCTGCTTCACACCGGGGTCGCGCGGCCTGACCAGGATGTGCCCGCTGACCCTGGGCGCGAACGCATTCACGACCTCGCGGACGGCCGAGGGGAAGACGTTGACCCCCCGCACAATGAGCATGTCGTCTGTACGCCCGATGCAGCGCACGCGAGGGCTCGTCCGCCCGCAAGGGCACTGGCCAGTCCGCAGCTCCACATGGTCACGGGTGCGGAAGCGGATGAGCGGCGCGGCTCGGTGCCTGAGATGACTGAGCACGAGCTCCCCTGTCGCGCCGTCCGAGATCTCGCGCGCGTCGCCACTCTCGGGGTCGATCAGCTCGGCGTGCACGAATCCCCGCGCGCCCAAGTGCATGCCGTTCTGCTCCTCGCACTCGCCCCAGAGCGAGGCGCCGATGTCGCCGATCCCCATCGCCTCGGTGACCGTGGCACCCCAGCCCTCCTCCAGCTTGGTCCGGAAGGCCGGCTCGCCTCCGCCGGGCTCCCCGGCGACGAGAACGCGCTGCACGCTCGAGCCGCGGAGATCCTTTCCTCGCTCCGCGGCCCATTCGAGCAGGTAGGCGGCGTAGGAGGGCGTGAGCACCGCCGTCTCCGGGTCGAGCAGCTCGATCGCGAGCATGAGGCGTTCGGTGTTGCCGGTACCGACCGGGATGTGGCTCAGGCCGATTCGTTCGAAGGCGTCGAGCGCCGCGCCGGCGACGAAGGGGCCCGCGTTGTAAGTCGACACGATGCGCTCGCCCGCTTGCACGCCGGACGCCGCATAGCTCCGCGCCGAGCCGGTGACCCAGTTGTCGAGGTCGCCCTTCGTCAGCGGGATGTAGCTCGGGGTTCCCGTCGTGCCACTGGTCGAATAGATGCGGGCGATCTCGGCGCGCTCGACGCAGAGGTGAGCGCCGATCGGGTGCTCGGCGGTGGCAGTTGCCTTGACCTCGGCCTTTTCGGTGAGCGGCAGGCGGGCGATGTCTCCGAGGCCGCCGGCTTCCGCGGGGCTTCCGATCCCCGCGTCGCCGAACTTCGTTCGGTAGAACGCCGAGCGCTCGAGGAGGTAAGAGATCTGGTCGCGATAGCTCGCATCGTCGAGCGCGAGCTGCTCCTCCCAGGGGCGGCTTTCGACCTCAGGCTCGAGCATCACTCTGCGGGAGGCTCGTACGTGACGGCCTCTTCCGCGGCGCCGGCCAGGAGGAAGCCGACCGGGTGCTCCTTCTCCTCCGCGAGGTGAGCGAGCAGCCCGGCGGTGCGCGCCAGGATCGGAATCGCCTTCACCGAGTCGACCGAGAACCCGAGGTCGAGCAAGACCGCGGCCATCGGCATGGCGACGTTCATCGTCAGCGGCTTGCCCCACGCGTCCGCGACCGCGTCGCGGAAGGCGCGCGCGAGAGCCACGTGCGCCCCGCTCACACCGCGCTCGTCGGCGAGCTCGAGGATGCGCTCCGCGCGCGGGTCGACGGGCTTGTGGACGGGGTGCCCGAAGCCCGGCACCTTGCCGCCGCCGTTCTTGGTCGCCTGGGCAGACTCCGCCGCGATCGCCTCCGGCTCACCGCCGCCCGCCACCTGCGCCTGCGCCTCCGCCAGAAGCCGGGCGCACTCTTCCGAGGTGCCGAGCACCACCGGGCCCGCACCGAGGATCCCCGCCGCGACCGCGCCCTGCAGCGACTTCGGGTCGGCGGCAAGCGTCATCCGCGCGGCCACGTTGGTCGGCATCATCCCGTGCTCGGCGATGGCGACCAGCAAGAGATCGAGAAAGTAGCGCTCGTCCTCGGTCGGCTCGCGGCCGGTGACGAGGAGGTGGAAGTACTCCGTGAAGGTCAGGCGGCCCATCAGGTCGCCCGCCAGGTCCCGACCGCGCACCTCGACGCGGTCGGGATAGGCCTGGCTGATGTAGGTGATGGGCTTGCCGGGCTTGCCGATCTGCATGCCGCATCTTGCCCGCATCCGGCGCGGGCCCGTCAACCGCGCGATCAGCGGAGCGAGTCCGCCACTCCCTCGAGCAGGTCGAGAGCGTCCTGAAGCCCGTCCTCCATCCCGGATGCGACG
>JAICVP010000287.1 GCA_025935275.1 Thermoleophilia bacterium | reverse complement strand
GTCGGTCTTCGTCTTTCCGAACTTCACCGTCGACATCATCCCCGGGCCGCCGAACATGAACGCCGGGGCGTGGTTCCCGATCGACGAGCGGCGGACGCTCGGCACCTACGACTACTTCTTCTCCGAGGACGTCCCGCAGAACACCATCGAGGAGATGATCGCGTTCAACGAGCAGGTCGGCCTCGAGGACAACGGGCTCGTGGAGTCGGTGCATGCGGGCCTCGAATCGGGGATGGTCGAGCACGGACGGCTCCTCCCCACGAGCGAGCACCTGATCCAGCACTTTCAACGGCTGATCTACAGCTATCTCAGCTGACCGTCGCGCGTCTTACTTGAAAGAATCACTCTGTCCATGAGACAGTGCCCCACCCCGCGGCCCACGGAATCAGGAGGGGACGGATGACGCACCACCCGAAGGAACGACGCTCCGGCTACCTGAGCAGGCGTGATTTCCTTGCGCGCGCCGCCGGAGCCACGTTCGCCGTGTCGGGAGCCGGAAGCTTGCTCGCGGCCTGCTCGAGCTCCACCGAGGTAGCGCAGGAAACGAGCACGTCCGGAGAGCTTCTCGGCCCAGGCGGACTTCCGCTTGCCCGTCCCGACAAGCGGGTGACGCTGCCCCGCTGGGAGGACCCGATCGAGTCTGGCCTCCAGCCGGAGACGGGCGGCACGTTCACGGTTTTCAACTATCCGGACTACATGTACAAGAAGCTCCTGAAGGATTTCTGCGCCGAGCACGGCGTCGAGCCCGTGTACACGCCGTTCGACAACATCAACTCGGGTATCCAGCGCCTCGCCTCGGGAGCCGTGCAACCGGATGTCATGGAGGTGACGCCCGACACGCTCGACCTCGCCGTCGCGGGCAAGCTGATCAAGCCGCTGAACCTCGACTACATCCCGAATCTCCAGAAGAACGTCTGGCCGCAGCTCGTCGATCCCTTCTACGACGGTGAGTCGCGCTACACGGTTCCGTACACGATCTACGCAACGGGGATCGCCTGGCGGACCGATCACGTCACCGAGGACATCCCCTCGATGGCACAGCCGTGGGACATCTTCTGGGACGCCAAGGCCTACAAGGGCAAGACCGGCCTCCTCAACGAGAACCGCGAGACGATCGGAATGGCGCTCCTGCGCAAGGGCATCACGGATATCAACACGGAGGATCCAGCACTGGTCAACCAGGCGGTCGCGGACCTCAAGGAGCTCTACGACATCTGCAACATCAAGGTCGACATCACGCAGTACCAAACCATTCCCGAGGGTTCGAGCTGGCTCCATCAGGCGTGGTCGGGCGACATGATCGCCGGTTATGTTTATTACCTGCCGAAAGACACGCCGGCGACGGCGATGGCCTACTGGATGGACGAAAAGGGCAAGGTGCCGGTTCAGAACGATTGCTTCGCCGTCTGCTCGACGACGAAGAAGCCTGTGTTGGCGCACATGTTCCTCAACTACCTGCTCGACAACGGGATCGCCTACTCGAACTTCGTCGATTTCAACGGGTATCAGCCCCCGCTGAACGAGATCGACCCGGAATCCCTCGTCAAGGACGGAGTCATCTCGGAGAACCTGCAGACCGCGGTCTTGACCGATGCCGACATCGGTCCCGACTCGCTCCAATACTCGACGCTGACGGCGAAGGGCCAGCAGCTCTGGGAGGACGGTTTCTCGGACTTCCTGGCCGGAGGCGGTAGCTAGAGCAAGCCGTGTATCGCCGCTGGCTCTGGCCGAGCCTCGCCTTCCCCGGCGTCCTCTGGCTCGTCATCCTGTTCGTGGTGCCGTTCTACGCGGTGCTGGGCGTCGCGCTGGGCACGGTGGACCCGGTGCTCTTCCAGCCCGTTCCGATCTGGAACCCGCTCGAATGGAACGTGGGCTGGCTGCAAGAGGCGCTGACCCGGCTGGCGCCGGGAGGGATCTGGTTCGACGTCGCCACCAGGACGATCTTCTACGTCGTCGTATCCCTCGCGCTCTGCCTGCTCATCGGCTATCCGGTCGCGTACTACACGGCGCGGCACGCGGGGCGGTGGAAGGGGCTCATCCTCATCCTCATCATCCTGCCGCTCTGGATCAGCTACATGATGCGGATGCTGGCCTGGGTGAACCTCCTGCAGGCCGACGGGTACGTGAACCGCTTCCTCATGTTCACCCACGTCCTGAGCCAGCCCCGCGACTGGCTCGGAGGCAGCGCGTCGACGGTCATCTTCGCGCTCGTCTACGGCTACATCCCATTCCTCATCCTGCCGCTCTTCGCCGCGCTCGACCGGATCGACCCCAGCCACATCGAGGCGTCCCGCGACCTGGGCGCCAGCCCGTGGTCGGCGTTTCGAACGGTGACGCTACCGCTCTCGAAAACCGGCATTCTCGGAGGGGCGGTCCTGATCACGCTGCCGATGTTCGGCGACTACTACACGCCGAACATCGTCTCGGGCTCGCCGAGGACGTCGATGATCGGGAACCAGATCGACCTGTACTTCCACGGCGGACCGCAACCGACCCTGGGGGCGGCACTGACGATCGTGCTGGCCGCGTTCCTGACGGTGCTCATGGTCTATTACATGTGGAGCATCCACCGCGCGCAGCGCGGTGTCGGCGCGGTGGGAGCAGTATGACCTCGATCGCCGAGCGGGAAGTGAGGCCGGGATTCTCGCCGTTGGCCCGGCTC
>JAICVP010000251.1 GCA_025935275.1 Thermoleophilia bacterium | reverse complement strand
GGGGCCTGTCGGGCCCCCGCCTCGTTTAATGCATTGCGACGCTCAGTCGAGCTGGTGGATGGCGAACGCGACGACGAAGCCGAGCGTCGTCGCGATCCCGACGAGCTTCCCGCCGTGCTCGTAGGCCTCCGGCATCATCGTCTCGGCCAGCATCGCGAGAATCCCGCCCGCGGCGAACGTGAGCACGAAGGCGACGGAGTTTGCCGACGCGTCCTGGAAGAGGCTGTAGCCGAGGAGCGAGGAAAGCCCAGAAACTAGGGCGATTGCGACCCACATCCAGAGGATGCGGGACTTTCTCCAGCCGCTCGCAACGAGCCCGGAGGTCGAGGAGATCGCCTCGGGGAGGTTGGAGATGAAAACGGCGGCCAGGTACGCGGCTCCCACTGCACCGCCCTCGACGATCGTCAGCCCGATGACGAGGGACTCGGGGATACCGTCCAGCACCGTGCCGAGCACGATCGCGAGCGGCGAGCCTTCCTGCGCGCCGCTCGGATCCTTGCGGCCGGCGCCGCCTTGTCGCGAGATGAGCCAGTCGCCGCTGAAGAAGACCACGCAGCCGGCGAGGATGCCGAGCAGCAGCGCCCAGTTGTCCGGGCTCTTTTCGGCCGCTTCCTCGACGAGGTCGAACGAGATGGCGCTGATGAGGACGCCTGCCCCGAAGCCCATGATGAGCCCGATCGCACGCCGATCGATGGGGACGAGCAGCGCTACCACGGCGCCGATCACGAGAGAAGAGGCCGCGAGGAGGCCCCAGCCGAAGGCGCCCCACATCAGGCGTCCGCCTTGCGCCCCACGATGGCGACGAGCCCGTCCGGCAACCGCTCGTTCCCGAAGGAGCCGCGAACTTCCGACTCGACTCCGTGGTTGGCGAGGAGTGCAGGCACGGCCGCAGTGTCCACGAGGACGTTCTCGTGGCGCTCGTCGTCGCGCCGCCAGGTCCCGTCCTCGCTCCGAAGAAAAGCTGCGATCTCGCGCACGAACAGGTTCGGGCGCGGGAGGCTGAAGCGCGTGACGATCGCCCAGTCGTCCTCGATGCGGCTCGAGTTCGGCTCGTCGCGCCGCAGCTCCCCGTACCGGAGGTCACAGAGGTCGAGGGCGAGGACGCCTCCCGGTCGCAGCGCTTCCGCCGTAGCGATGAGCGCGCGCTCGACAGCGGGTTCGTCACGGAGGTAGTTGAGGACATGCCCGACCGACACGACCGCGTCGCATGCCGGGACGGGCTCGTCGGGGAGGAAGAGCGGCCGGACCTCCGCGCCAGGCGCGGTCTCCCGGGCGAGTGCCACCATTGCCGGCGAGGCGTCGGTCGCGACGACTCGGTGGCCGGCCTCGAGGAGGTGCCGCGTCAGGAGCCCGCTTCCGCAGCCGAGCTCGACGACAAGACCGCCTCGCACGGGTTCGAGGAGCGCCAGCATCCCGGGCGCGCAGGCGTCGGCGTGGAACCCGAAGCCGAGGTGGTGCACCAGCGCGAGATCGTCCCGGTAGTACGTCAGGCGACCTCGGCGGTGGGATCGCCCCAGGTGTGCCAGCGTTCGATCTCGAAGAGGACGCTGACGCCGTTGTAGGAGCGATCCTCGTAGGGGTCGCCCAGATAGCGCTGCGAGAGGGCGTCGATGTCGGCCAGGTCTGGATCCTCGCGGATCTCCGCCGCCCGGCCGAGGATCGACAGCTGGTTGTACCAGTCGTCCCCCAGGACGGTCAGGGCAACTCGCGGCTCACCGCGCAGATGACGGAGGCGGTGGCTGTCGCGATCCATGGTCAGGAGGATGCGCCCGTCGTCCAGGAGGCCGTACCAGCACGCCGTCGTCACCGGCGCGCCGTCGGCGCGAACCGTGCCGACCACCGCCTGGCGGGGGCCGGCCAAAAACGCGCGAAGCTCAGGAGGCAGCGGCGCCGAGGGCATGGGCATCTCCTACCACAGCGGCCGCCCCGAGGGCCAGCGTCAGATCAGGGGTGCTTCGTCCGCGACGATGGCGGAACGTTGTTCCGCGGCAGGAACGACCGGCTGCCAGACGGGGAGGAGCACAGAGATGACGGTCGGCCCGCCGGGCTTGCTCTGAACGTCGAAGCGGCCGCCCAGGAGGCGTGCCCGCTCACTCATGCCGAGCAGCCCGAAGCGGCCGCGCCGAGCTGCGCGGACGAGGGTCCGCCCGACGTCGAAGCCGCGCCCGTCGTCGGTGATCTCCAGCTTCGTGTCCTTGGGGCCTGCCTCGATCGCGACCGAGATCGACCGCGCGCCGCTGTGGTCGCGGGCGTTCGAAAGCGATTCCTGGACGATCCGCACGAGAGCGATCCGCTGAGAATCGGTCAACGACTCGAACGACCCCTTCAGGCTCAGCTCGACCGAAATCTCGCTCTGGAGCCGGAACGCGTCGATCTCGCGCGTGACCGCCTCGTCCAGCGGGCGGCGCGCGACCGCCGGCGACTCCAGGGAATGGACGACGTTGCGCAGTCCGCTGTCGATGGCCGCGATGCGCGACTGGAGGTCGTCCAGGAAGCCGTGGAGGATTTCCTCCGGAATCGGCGCCTGATGGGCCTCGACGCGGCCCTTGAGCATGCGGATGTCGCCGGCGAGAGCCGCCACGTCCTGGATGGGACCGTCGTGCAGGTCGAACCCGATGCGCGTCAACAGCCGCTCTCCGCTCGAGACGAGGGCTCGTTCCCGGGACGCGTTCCGCGCCAAGAGAGCTTCGCGCTCGAGGATCGGCGTCAGCGCGGCTGCGGTCTCTCTCACAGCTTCGAGAGCGTGCTCCTCCTCGTCCTGGTCGGCGCGGAAGACGAAGACGGCCTGGACCCGCTGCCAGCGCTCGACGGGAACCGTGCGCACGAGCCCAACAGTGGGTGCGCGGCCGGCGAGAGCGTCTCGAGCCGCGACCCGGGCTCTCCGGCTGGGCGCTGCATCCCCGCTGGAAGAGAGGCAGATCGGCGCGTTGCCGTCACCGGTCGTCCAGAGAGAGATGTCGTCGACCGCAGCCAGTGCGGCCAGCATGCGGAGCTGCATCTCGAGCGCGAGGGCCGGTGAGAGGGCGAGCAGGGATGGGTTTCTAGTCGCGTGAATGTGTACCTGGAGCGCAAGAGGCTGGACATCCCATCCCGAGGCCAGCGCGATCTCCTCCAGGAGCACTCGCACACTTCCCGTCGCCCAGCCGTGCTCCAACGAGCGCTCGACGAGGGCATCTGCGAGCGCCGAGACCAGTCCGACGTCGTCCCGGGGAGCGCTCTCGGCAGCCTGAACGATGCGG
>JAICVP010000023.1 GCA_025935275.1 Thermoleophilia bacterium | reverse complement strand
TGTGGGTCGCAATCGCCCTAGTTTCGGGGCTTTCCTCGCTCCTCGGCTACAGCCTCTTCCAGGACGCGTCGGCAAACTCCGTCGCCTTCGTGCTCACGTTCGCCGCGGGCGGGATCCTCGCCATGCTGGCCGAGACGATGATGCCGGAGGCCTACGAGCACGGCGGGAAGCTCGTCGGGATCGCGACGACGCTCGGCTTCGTCGTCGCGTTCGCCATCCACCAGCTCGACTGAGCGTCGGAATGCATTAAACGAGGCGGGGGCCCGACAGGCCCCCGCCTCGTTCATGAGTCCCTTTCTAGAACGACCCGAAGGCGTCCTGGTTGTTGAACTGGTCGAAGACGTTCTTCAGGATCTCCTGTTTCGTCCGATCGCCGCCGTACCACGCGGGATTCGAGGTGGACCCGTTGAATGGTGACGGCGTCGTCGAGGCGTAGTCGAGAATTGCTCGCATAGTCATCGGCGAACTCGGCAAAGCTCCCGCGGCCACCGCGTCCGTGGACGGGTTGATGGCCTTGCAGGTCGCAGTACCCGTGCTCAGGCTGTCGACCATCGGGCAGATCGCCGTCGTGACCATGTTGAAGGTCCCGAGACTGTTATGCGAGAGAAACTGCGACGGCGGTTTGACACCGCCGCTCTTCGTCGACGTCCACCCGGGCCCGCTGAACCAAACGTCGAGTGCGGTCCCGAGCATCTGCGCCCTGAGCATGACGTTCATGTTGGTTGCGGACGCCCCGTTCAGGATGTTGTAGACGTACGTCTTCAGCGATGCGCAGCCTGTCGGTGCGTTCGCGAACGGCCCGGATCCGGCGCCCAGGTTCTTGAGAAACGTCCCGAGGTTGTACGAGCCTTTGTCGCAGTACGTCGCCACGAGGTTCTGGCCATTCGTGTTCTTCCAGAACCCGATGGTGAGCGCACCCGTCCTAGCCGGGCCGCAGATCTGAACGGACGCCGAGTCGCTCCCGTACGCGCCGGTGTCCGTCGTCGTGAACCTCCCGACGTTGTTGTGAGTGACGCAGTCGAACTGAGGCACAGCGAACGTCCGCGAGTAGGTGAACTCGACCGACGTGAACGGTCCGCCGGCAGGCTTGCGGGTCGCCGTGACGCCGCTCGGGACATTCGTCGGAACGAGCACGTTCCCGTCCTCATCCACGCAGACCTGGCCGAGCGCACCAGCCGCACCGCCGTCGACCGCGTCGGTGACATTGACACACTCGTCGACGAGCTCCGCCGGGCTCGACGGCCAGCTGAAGTCCTTCTCGAAAGAGCTCGAGCCGGATGTGTCGACGAGATCACCCGTCGTCGGCCATGTCGCCGTGACGATGTTCGTCTCGTCGGCGGCTTTCGGGGCAGACGTGTACGTGCACGTGTAGTCGCGGTGGATGGTGTCGTGGGCGGAGATCGTTTGATTTACCCCGTTGCTCACATCGCAGTTGACGTCCACGACCCTGTCGGTGTCTGCATCGTTGTCGTCGTCGTAGACGATCTGGTCGGTGATGTTCACGCCGGGAACGGCGAAGTTGTTCGGATTGAAGACGTCGATCGTCCCGCTGACCTTCCAGTCCTTGTCCGTGCTGCTCGCCGGGTTCACCTTGACCGTGTAGTTGAATGTCGCGCTTCCGCCGATCTGTCGAACGAGCGTCCTGTCGACGCTCTTGTCGATCGCCCACGTGAACGCGCGCTTGAACTGCGGTGTGGCGCCCTTGTCGACCAGCAGGTCGGCGGCAGGCGGTGTGGTCTCACCGGCCCTGACCTTGAATGCGTCGTACTTACAGTCGCGCGACCTGACCGGATAGTTGGCGCCCGTGGGGCCGAGGTAACAGATCGCGAGAATGTAGACGCCGCCCTCGTTCAGCGTGTTCGAATAGGGCAACAGCCGGATGTACGGAGGCGTGTTGTCCCGTGCCCGCGGACAGTTCGACCCGGGTGGGTCGAGCGAGTCGTCGGGGATGCACTCTCCGCTGTCGAGCCAGTGTGTCCCTGGATAGAAGAAAACCTCACCGTCCAGCGTCACGAACGTCCTGTTCGTGTAGGCGTCGAAGTCGTCCGACAGGTTCTTCGGCGTCCCCTTGTCCGAGCTCACGCCAGTCCCGTCGTTCGGGGTTGGTTGCCCGCCGGGTGACAGAACGGCGAAGAAGTAATAGCCGTCCGGTTTCAGCTGGTTCGCATCCGGCCCTCCGTTCAGCCAAACGAACTCCTTTCCGTCGTAGATGTTGCAATTGATCGCCGGCGTCGTCGCGTCCGGCGGCCCGTTGTTGCAGTGGCCGATCCCGTCGACTGCGGGATTGTTGGTCGTGTACGCAGCCCCTCCCACCGCCAGGCCCGACGGGGTGATGAACAGCGCCGCCGCCACCGTCGCCACCAGGGCCGTGAGCAGGGTTACGCGCGGCAGCCGTCGCTGCCTTGTTGTTCCTCCTTGCCGCATGCCGCTCCTCCCTACGAGTGTCCTCGGTACGGCCGGCTGCCAATGCACGCCCAGCGCGTACCAGCCTGGCAATCGTCCTCCTCCAAGAACCTGGTCTCAACTGGCCAAAAGTCGAGTAATTTGCAGGCGATTCCCGACCGACGCGGTGCGCCTAGCTGCTTGTCTTCCGAGTCCGTGGTGATACTCGCCTCATGGGAGCCGGGTCCGAACAGACAGCTGTAGCAAGGCTTCAGGAACTTCGAGTTCGCGGGATCCTGATGAAGCTCGCCCGGGACGGGCAGCTCATCGATGTCCGTTGCGAGATGCCTCAGTGCTACTGCTTCAAGGGCCGCAAGCACTTCGAGCCGCGCACGACGCCTCCCGATCCGTGGGAACCGACTGCCGACCACTATCCGAGACTGAAGATGCATGGCGGTTGCCTGACCGCCGACAACGTCAGGCTCGCGCACAAGCTCTGCAACGCCCGTGACTTCACGTGGCGGGTGAAGATCAACGCACTTCTCGAGCAGAGGATGTCGCTGGAACAGATCGCCGAGAGGCTGAACGACGAGAAGGTTCCAACGATTCACGGCGCGAACAGATGGACGGCTGCATCTGTTCGGAAGGCATTCGTCTCGTAGAGAGGCGCGGAGCGGATTCGAACCGCTGTACGAGGCTTTGCAGGCCTCTGCCTAACCTCTCGGCCACCGCGCCGGCGCGCCTGCCATCGTAGCGGCCGGAAACTCGCACTTGGCAGGAAATGGCTTTAGTGCGCAGAATGGACGCACACCGCATCGTGCGAACCTTGTCCCGGGGTTGATGGCGCACGGTGCGGCTGGAGCCCCGGCCCCCTACCGGGGCTCCGCTATGGCTACGAAGAAACGCTGAGTCCGGATTACGCCGCGCCCGGAGCGAGCCGGCGTCCCGCGCGGAGGAGGGCAGTCGTCCGCGTGCGACGCCCGGCCCGGCGGCCCGCGGCGAGTTCGGCCGCAAGCTCTCCGCTCCGGGCACGGCGCAGGAGATCGAGATGGCGTTCGCGCTCATATGCGCGATGGCTCTCGGGCTTCACGCCCACTAGACGGGCGAAGCGGGCGTAATCTTCCGCCATGGAAGCGTCACTTTCCGACGCCGCCCTCGTGGCCCGTTGCCGCACCGGGGACGAGAGCGCCTGGGCCCAGCTCGTCAACCGGTTCTCGCGCTACGTGTTCGCGATCGCCACGCAGGGGTTCGGGCTGCGCCCCGACGACGCGGAGGACGTCTTCCAGGAGGTCTTCGCGCGGACGTATCAGCATCTCGACCGGCTGCGGGACGACGAAGCGATCCGCCCGTGGATCGCGCAGCTGACGCGCCGGCTTTCAATCGACAAGATCCGCGCGGGGTCCCGCGAGCAGCTGAGCGACCAAGACATCGAGCCGCCCGGCTTCGACGAGACCTTCGACCGGCTCGACGAGGCGCTCTCCGTCCGAGAGGCGCTCGGGGAGCTGTCCGAGACCTGCCAGGAGATTCTCGACCGCTTCTTCGCGCGGGACGAGAGCTACCAGACGATCGGCGAGGCACTCGAGATCCCTGCCGGAACGATCGCGAGCCGCATCTCGCGGTGCTTGGCAAAACTCCGCGAACTATTCGAGGGAAGAAACTCGGCCCCTGAGCCGTCCTGAGAGCGATGACGTCGACTGGCCTATACGACGAAGAGCGCCTCGCCGAGCTTCTCCGGGCGCTGCCGCCTGCCCCGGAAGGCTGGGTCCGTGCCGCGCAGGAGCTTCCCCGCAGCCGCCGTGAGCTCGACGACATCGTCGCCCGGGCGGTTGCGGACGAAGCCTTCCGCCTCGCGCTGATCGAAGATCTCGAGCGGGCGCTCCGCGACGTCGGCTATGAGCCCGACGCGCTCCCGCTCGAAGAGCTCAGGCGCCGGCTCTCCTCGGGCGACTAGCGGCCGCTCTCCTCTTTGGAGGGGGTCAAGATCCCCCGACCGGGTAGCGGAGGAATCGCCACCGGGGGCGAGAATCAGGCCTAACTCTCCGAAAGGACGTTGGAAATGACGGTCTTGTGGATCATCGTTGCGATTGTCGCGCTCCTCGCGCTCTTTTGGGTCGTTTCGCGCCGCCGCAGCCGCGTCTAACGGTCTTCGACTTTTCATAGACCGACCGCCCTGCGAGAATCCGCAGACTTCTCGAGGGGGCTGATGGACGTCGTTGAAGAGCGGCCTTGGACGGACGAAGACCTCGCCGCTCTTTACGACCGCTTTTTCGGTCCGCTTTTCGACGTCGCCGTCCGTGTGCTGGGCTCCGAGGGCGAGGCGGGGTCCGCGGTCGGCCGTACCTTCTCGCACGCGTTCGCCGAGCTCCGCCAGCGGCCGGTAGAGGAGCTACGGCCCTGGCTGTACGGGCTGCTCGCCTCGGAGCTCCCGCGCAAGTCGAGCGCGCGCGCTTCCGAGCGCTACGCGCAAATCGATCCTGACCGCCTCGCCAACCCGGCTGCGGTCGTGCGGGATGACCGGATCGCCGGAGCGGTGTGGGCAGCGGCGTCCGACTTCGCGGTGGACGACTTTCTCCTGCTCGACCTGCAGCTTCGCCACGGTCTTCGCGATCTCGAGCTCGGGCACGCGCTCGGCCTCGACCTGCGGGTCGTCGACCGGCGCCTCGAGCGGTTGCGTGACCGGCTGGAGGAGGCCGTGGAATCGCCGGTTTCCCCCGTGGCGGTCTTCGCCGCGCTGGCACCGGTTGCGCCCCCGGTGGGCCTGAAGGAGCGGGTCTGGGCGTCGCTGACGGAACCGACGGCGCCTCCTTCGAAGAGGCAGCGGCGAGCCGTCGCCCTCCCGCGCAAGCCGGTGGTCGTGGCCGCCTTGATCGCGCTCCTGGCGGCGGCCGCAACGGCAGGCGCCTTCTACGCCGTGCGCGGCAAGGGCGTGCACGACCCGACGTCCGTGCACAGCACCTCGCACAGCGTCGAGCGCGGTTCCGCCGACCCCGATGTCGAGGTCGCCTGGAGTCCCAGCCCGGATGCGAGCGGCTACTCGGTCTCCTGGAGCACCGAGCCCGAGACTCCTGACAAGGCAGTCGATCTCCCGGGCGCCGCGACCGGCACGACGGGTCATCTGAAACCCGGCACGAGCTGGTTCAACCTCCGCACCCTAGGCAAGAACGGCCGCTGGACGAGCACGGTGCACCTCGGCCCCTTCCTCATCCTCCCAGACACGGTCGTGCCCGAGACGTCGATCACCGCCGGGCCGAAGAAGTACGGGACGGGCATCGCTACCTTCGAGTTCGAGTCGAACGAGCAGAACGCCATGCTCGAATGCCGCCTCGACCAGGCGCAGTTCGAGACGTGCGCCTCGCCGAAGACGTACACCGGGCTCGCGCGCGGCAAGCACTCGTTCCGCGTCCGCGCGGTCGACGGAGCAGGCAACACGGATCCCACGCCGGCGAGCCGCGAATGGGAAGTCGACGTCAAGGCTCCGGCCACGAAGCTCACGGAAGCGCCCGACGACTTCTCCCGGGGGGGCGACCGGTTCGAGTTCACGTCGAGCGAGAAGCACTCGTCGTTCGAATGCAAGCTCGACGACGGCGAGTACGAGGCCTGTGCGTCGCCGAAGACGTATCCCGCGCTCGACGACGGCGAGCACCGATTCCACGTGCGGGCTCTCGACCGGGCGGGGAACCACGACGCCTCCCCGGCGAGCCGCAAGTGGACGGTCGACACCAATCCGCCCGAGACCGCCATCGAGAAAGGGCCGCCGCACGTCTCGCACAAGGCCACCGCCACTTTCACGCTCTCGAGCGAGGCGGGAGCGAGCTTCGAATGCCGCCTGGACGACCACGGCTGGGGCGAGTGCGGACAGGTGTCGGGGCTCACGGACGGGAAGCACGTCATGCGGGCGCGGGCGAGGGACCGGGCCGGGAATGTCGACCCCTCGCCGGCCAGCTGGTCGTGGCGGATCGACCTGCCGCCCGACACCTCGATCACGCACGGGCCGAGCGGCGCGACATCCTCGACGTCGGCTGCCTTCCGCTTCTCGTCCAACGACACGGCCGCCACCTTCCAGTGCAAGCTCGACGACAGGAGCTGGTCTTCGTGCAGCTCCGGGAAGACCTACACCGGCCTTCCGCAGGGCTCGCACACGTTCAGGGTGCGGGCCAGAGACCCCGCCGGGTCGAACGATCCGTCGCCGGCCGCGAGAACCTGGAAGGTGGATACCGTCGCGCCGAACACGACCGTCACGTCCGCGTCTGTCGCCGGGAAGACGGCGACGTTCTCGTTCTCATCGTCCGAGACTGGCTCGACGTTCGAGTGCCGACTCGACGGCGCCGCGTGGCAAGCGTGCTCGTCCCCGGCGAGCTACGGCGGCCTGAAGCACGGCCACCACGTGTTCCGCGTGCGCGCGATCGACGCGGCTGGCAACCGCGACGCGACGCCGGCCGTGCGCGCGATCAAAGTCTGATGAAGAACGGTTAGCAAGCCGTTACCGGCCGGTTCCACGCGGGCGAGAGGATCCGGCGCATGAGACGGAGACGGACAGCGCTCTTCGCAGCCGGAATCCTTGCTCTCGCGGCTTTCGCTCTCGGGTGCAGCGGCAAGACCACGACAGAGACGGTCACCGTCACCGGGCCCACGACCACGGAGCCCGGCGAGACGGTCACGGTCACGGAACCGGCGAAGGCCGAGGCGGCCAAGATCGGCCCGAGCGCACCCACCAGTCGCGTCGAGTTCGGACACATCAGCTCGCTGGAGCGGAGCGGCAACGCTTTCGTCCTGCGCTTCGACCCCGCCGAGATGGTGACGGGCGTGACCGCACGCGAGGCGGCGCAAAAGGACACCGGTTCGAGCGACGTCGCGAACGACTATTACGTGGTCGACGAGGGCGACAGGCTCTTCACCTACACGGTTCCTGGCGATGCGCACGTGACCGTGCTGGCGGACGGCGTTGACGGGAGCGAGATCACGGTGGCGCAGCTCGCGAAGATCGTCAACGGCGGCAAGCCGCTCGGCCATCCGCTCTGGGAGCCGCTCGACACCGGCGTCTGGATCCTCATCGAGGTTGACACCGTGCGCTCGATCGACCAGCAGTACCTGCCCTAACGAAAGACCCCTGTCTTCAGGGGCGAAGTGAAACCCTATGCACGTGTAGGGGGAGTCGTTGCGACAGTCGCATGGAGTCCTTCGGTAGCCGAATCGTTCTGCTCCAGGCTCCTTCGGCTCTGCGTCGTCGCTCGGCTGCTCGGGCGGAAGATCTAGAGCTCAGCGGAGCTCACCGCGACTAATAGAGTTTGGTGCTGTTCCTGGAGTTGGCTCCCGCACCAATTCCTTCTGGATCCTCGCGAAGGGCGAATGCGACGTCGCGTTCGTCTCTGAGGGCTGCCTGCGTGACAGTCGTGAGCAGGTCGAGTTGCAAATCGAGGATTCCGACTCGCTCTGGAAGCGCGATTGATTTGAGATCCGTGAGAGCGGCTTTCAGCCGACGCGTCACTTGGGGGGAGCCCGCACCTGCGAGACGGATCTCGTCGAAGGCCAGATGGACATAATCCTCCCAGCTCATGGTTCGCACGATCAATCTGACCAGTCCTGCCTCGTCCCGATACTGACCGTCAGGGAAGGGCCTACGGGCAAGCTGCCTGAGAATATCGTGCAGCCGGTCAACCGCTTGCACTGCAGTCGTGGGGTCTTGAAACGGTGAGTCAGCGAGCGAGCGCTCCGCGATGTCGACGAGGAGTCGAATGCCGTAGGCGACGTCCTGATCGAGCGTTGGTTCCAAGCTGAAGATGAGAGCAGCCTTTAGTACATCCTCGTCTACGGTCGTCGACCCGCCGCGAATAAGAAAGAGGGAGCCACCCGCCGGAACAAACTCGCCGAGCGCGGGGACAAGTTCCAGTACGCAGTCCGCACGTCGTCCTTCGGCGACCAGGTTCTCGTGGCCTATCCCTGTGACCACCCCGGATTCGCTCGCTCTTACGACGGCAACCGAGTCCAACTCCGGATCGAGATCGTCCCCCTCGTCGGGGTATCGCTTGTTGAGAAGAGTCCGGGTCTCGTCCCCAACAAGTTCGATGAGTGCCGAAACGCGGAGCGACTGCCCGATGTGGTGCACGTACACGACGAGAACCGCGATGCTGATGAGAACGAGGACGAAGGCTGTCACGACCGCGATGCCCGGCACATGCCCTGTCCCGTCGCCGTTGATGGTCACTTCACGAAGCGCGAGGATCGCGTGGACGAAGGTCGCGACGAAGAGACCGATCGCCACCTGACTCGGCTTGTCGCGCAGAATGCGCTGCACGATGCGTGGCGAGAACTGACCCATCGCGAGTTGGACGACCACCATCGTGATGGTGAGAACGAGCGCAGCGAGGCTCACCATCGAAGCGGCGACTGTGGAAAGGATGTACGCCGCAGCATCTGGACCGCCGATGATCCTGTTCGGAATTGCTTGGTAGTCGAAGTAGCGGTCGACAGCGATCGTCGCGAGCGAAAGAGCCGCTCCCGCGAGGACGAAAACCACGGGCACGAACCAGATGCTCGACTTGAGGTGGATGAAGAACTTGGTGCGCCTCATCTGACCCCGGTACCCCCTCGAAGCACCCTCGACACCGCGTAGACGGATCAGAGTGGATGACACTTGGGGTCCGCCGCAGGCCCTCGGGACACGCTAGGCAGTGGCCCTGGGGGTTCGTAGGCTGAAAACCGCGTCCAGCTGCGGGAGACGCTTGCGGACCCGGCTTGCACCTCGAGACCCTGGCTCTCATCTAGTTAGCGAAAACCCCGCCTGAAGCGGGGCTTTCAATGGAGCGGATGATGGGACTCGAACCCACGACCTTCTGCATGGCAATTCGGTTCAGGCGAGTGCCAGGGGTGCCTCTAGGTGCCAACCGCAGTTTTTTATGCGGGTTTTGCGCAGGCCGCAGTAGTTGCTGCCAGGGGGTGCCACCCGTTATTTCCTGAGATGTCGGGCGAGGTGGCGAACGACTGTTACGTGGTCGACGAGGGCGACAGGCTCTTCACCTACACGGTGCCTGGCGATGCGCACGTGACGGTGCTGGCGGAGGGCGTTGACGGGACCGAGATCACGGTGGCGCAGCTCGCGAAGATCGTCAACGGCGGCAATCCGCTCGGCCATCCGCTCTGGGAGCCGCTGGACACCGGCGTCTGGATCCTCATCGAGGTCGACACCGTGCGCTCGATCGACCAGCAATACGTGCCGTAGGAAAGACCTTGTTTCGAGGGCCTTTAGGAACCCCGCTCGACGACGTACACCACGACCGAGGTTCCGTCCCGCGTGGGCGATTCTAGGAGCACCTCGTAGCCGTAGCCTCCCCGGGACGCGCTCAGACCTCCGCCCGCCGTTTGTCCCTCCGCAGCCTCAACAGGGGGCGGCTGGCGATCGAGCGTCCAGCCGCGGCCCGTCAGTTCCTTCCGGTAGTGCGCCAGCACGCGCTCGGGTGGATCTTCGGTGGTAAGCGCGACGAAGCAGCCGTTGCTGCCGCTGTATTCGGGCTCGAGCTGTCGACCGCCATATTGCGGGAACTCGCGGAACACGTGCAGCTCACCCTCGCTACACCCGCCCGTCACGGAGTCGAACGCTTCCAAGGCGATCATGGCGGCGAAAGGAAATACGACCGCGGCCGCGACTACGGCAAACGTGATGAGGATGGCTTTGCGCACCCAGGTAGCTTGTCGGCACCGGCGCGCTGAAGAACTAGCTCAGTTGGGTCGTTTTCTCAACAGGGACGGCAATTCCAGACGTCTGCGCCGGCTAGCCAGGGGATACGGATCCGAGCACAAGCGCCTCCGCAAGCTCTGGGCTGCCGAGATTGCCGAGAACGGAGCGCGCTGTGCTCGCTGTCGTGGCGTCATCTGGGCCGATGAGCCCTGGGATCTGAATCAAACCAGACAGAACCGGCTACCTCGGGCCGTCGCATCGTAGGTGCAATCGGGCCACTGCAACCCACAGAGCGGAGAGGAAGCGCAGGACGCTGTATGCGTTCGTGGGAGACCGGGCGGTGTCGCGGAAGTGGTGACGCCTGCCGGGTCAGCCCGGATGCCCGGGAAGCTTCAAGAGCGGCCGATCTGGCTGCGCCTTCAGGACGGCGTATTCCTTCAGTGTCAACTGGAGCGTGTCCACGCAGCTCTCGTTGCTGCACTCACACACGAACTCGCAATCTTCGCTGTGCAGCTGGCTGATCTCGAAGATTCGATCGTTGACTTCAGCCATCAGCTGCGAACGATGGGCTCGGTCCGTCCTCTGTCCCGGCTCCTCCACGGGATGTCTCTCAGCTATGTGGCGTTGGCTTCCGCAAGGGCCAAAAGCTCCTTGCGTGACCGCTCGATGACCCGTTCCAGTTCCAATACAAAATCGCTGTCGACCGGATTCGCGCTCGCATGAAAGGCTTCGATGGCCTTCTCGCCAGTGGCGATCAGGATCGTCAGCAGGGCCTTCTCTCGGCTGTTTGTCGCGTCCTCGATTCGTGCAGACTACCCGCGCCACTGGGCGAGCCAAACGTCCTTGGGGTCGTTTGAGGAAACGAAGCCCGGCGACTCCCGCGCAGCCAGGGATTTCTCTCCCCGCGAGCCGCCGCCCTTTCGCAAGCGTTCCGGCTCGGCTTATAGTCCGAACGGCCGGAAAGGGTTCAGGGTGTGAGCAAGATCGAGCGCAGCATCGTGATCGATCGGCCCGTCGACGAAGTCTTCAACTTCGTCCACGACCCTCGAAACGATGCCTCCTGGCAGACGACGTTGATCGAGTCCAGCCAGGTGGACGACGGCCCCCTGCGCGTCGGCACCCACATCCGGGAGCGGCGCAGATTTCTTGGGATCCAGGTGGAGATGACGAAGGAGATCACCGAGTTCGAGCCGACACGAAGGTCCGCCTTCAAGATGGTGGCGGGCGGGGCCCCTATGAGCGGCTCGTACACCCTCGAGTCGCTCGACGGCGCGACCAAGCTCACTGCAACGGGCTACGTAGAGCCACGTGGGTTCTTCAAGATCGCGGAGCCCCTCTTCACATCCATGGCTGGCCGCGAGCTCGAGGCAAGTCTTGGTCACCTGAAGGAGCTTCTCGAATTAGGGCTCGCTCCGATCGTTTCTTGAAGCAGCGTGGCAACGTCGGCGCGGTGGGAGCGAGAGCGCCTAAGGCCTTCCGCCCGAGCAGCCGAGCGACGACGGCCCGGAGGAGCTTACACGGTGAGGGGCCGTTATCCAGCGCCGCTCGACACGCTCGGGATGCTCTTCTTTCAGAGTCTTTTTGGGGGGTTCCCGGCTGGTGCTTGACAGGCTTCGCGGCGCGTGGGTTGATGGACCCCGCGAATCGTGCGGAGTGTCACCATCAATGGTAAGGAGGCGGACATGACGCGAAAGAGACTTGCGGCGATCGCGGGAATTGCTGTGGCCGCCGCCTCAATTCTTGTGCTGATCGGAGTGCCCGCTGCCGGGGGGTCTGAGCCTCCGGCGCCGATCACAGCCGAGCCCCTGAGCGGTCGAGCGCACTTCCCCGACACGATCAGGATGCGAATCGCGGTGATCCGTGACGGAACGAGAGAAGTCGTCAGGATCCGGCACCCATCCCGGACCGTGACCGTCCGGTTCGTTGTCCAGCCGGGCGCGCAGTTCCCCTGGCACTCGCATCGCGGTCCGGTTGTGGTCAACGTCGTTTCTGGCGAGTTCACCTACGTGGACGAGCACAACTGCGCGGGAGTCCGGTACCGGGCGGGAACGGCCTTCATCGATCTCGGAAAGGGTCACGTCCACACGGCCTTCAACGGCGGCGACGAGCCAACCGTGCTCGTGGCGACATTCTTCCGAGCACCGACCGAGGGAGACCTGTTCATCCCGGCCGAACCGGCCTGCCCTTAGAGGCAACCGACCGCACGATCGTTCAGGCGAGGGCGCCGCAAGGCGCCCTGCCTGTCCAGGCGCGCGCACTTCTTCGCGCCGCTGACGCCGAAGCTTGCGCCAAGGGTTCGTAGCGGTCGGAAATAGCCATTCGCAAAGTCATCCAATATGGCGAGGCTGGTTTCAGGCGAGACCAGCTGTCGTAGCTGCTCATAGTCGGCAAGCTCATCGTCCGACAAGGCCTCTGCGGATGACTCAGTATTGGGCAAACGTCCGAGAACACGGAAACCCGCCGTTTCCAGCGGGTCTCGAGGAGCGGATGATGGGACTCGAACCCACGACCTTCTGCATGGCAAGCAGACGCTCTAGCCAACTGAGCTACATCCGCGAGCCCGCCGATTATAGCCGCTTGGCTTCCTGATCCAGGGCGTCGTTCACGAGGCGATCGGCGAGTTCGTTGTGCTCGCGCCGCACAGCCGTGTAGCGGACGGACGTGATCTGCCGTTCGTGTCGCTTGGCCTCGAAGGACAGATCGATCAGCGCGGCGTTCTTGATCTTGTACTCGCCGCGCATCTGCTTGACCAGGAGCTCGGAGTCGGACACGACCTCGAGCTCCTCGATCCCGAGCTCGGCCGCCTTCGCGAGGCCGGCAACGAGGGCACGGTACTCCGCTACGTTGTTCGTCGCCACGCCGATCGGTTCACCACGCGCGTCGAGTACGGTGCCGTCCTCCGCCTCGAGGACGTAGGCGGACGCCGCGGGGCCGGGGTTCCCGCGCGAGCCTCCATCAGTGAAGAGACGGGCCTTCACAACAGTGCGTAGACGTCGAAAGCCGGCTCTTCGTACGGGTGGGCGGCGCGGAGGGCGGCGATGATGTCATCGTGGCGCTCCTCCGGGAAGACGGTCTCGAGGCGGAGCTCGGAAACGCGCTCCTCCCTCCCGCTCTCGCCGAGCGCCGGGCTCGTGCCGGGTCCCCCCTTGAACGTTCCCGTGCCCGCCGCATACCAGGAGCAGCGCTCGTAGTCGCCGATCTTGCCTGCGCCCGCGGCAAAGAGGGCGTCCCGGACGGTGTCGAGTGACTCGCGCGGAACGAACACGACGAGCTTACGGTTCAGGTTTCCCTCCTCGGAGGCCGGGAAGGACGGGGTCGTGGCATCACTTCAGGTCCGGCCGCGCCCGACGCCCGAGGAGTACGACGACGTCGTCATGGACGTGGACGTCGACGAGGACCTCGCAATCCTCGCCGCAACGCTCGAGGACTGGGTGACGCCCCGCCAGGGCTGGGAGCTCTCGCTGCGGCAGGGGACGGAGTTCGACCGGCGGAACAACGTCGAGGCCGAGCTCGGGTTCGCGCTCGGCGAGCAGACCTGCCGGCTGGCCTTCCGGCTCGACCAGCTCGAGGGCGCCGACGACACGGCGGAGGAGCTCGTCCTCCGCTTCGAGGAGCGCGACGGGATCGCGAAGCTTGCCCGGCTCAACGAGCACGGTTTGGACGTCGAGCTCTTCCACATCCTCACCTTTACATAGGCGTCGCACAGCGGCGCGATCCTGCGCGGACCGGCCACACACGGTTGCGCCCTCGATCGCTACGCTCGAAAGCGGGTGGAGGCGTGGGGTGGCCCCCTACGGCGCTGGACTCTCGAACTCGTCGATCTGCGCGCGCTGCAGCTTGCCCGAGTAGTCGACGTAGATCGACTTCCACTCCGTGTAGAAGTCGAGCGCGGCCTGCCCCGCTTCGCGGTGACCGTTCCCCGTCGCCTTCGTGCCGCCGAACGGGAGATGAACCTCCGCCCCGGTCGTTCCGGCGTTGATGTACGTGATCCCGGTGTTCAGATCGCGCATCGCGCGGAACGCCTTGTTCACATCACGCGTGAAGATCGAGGACGAGAGCCCGAACTCAACAGAGTTCGCAGCGTGAATCGCCTCGTCGATGTCGGTCGCGCGGATGAGCGCGGTCGTGGGCCCGAAGATCTCCTCCTGCGCGATCCGCATCTCGGGATCGACATCGCCGAAGATCGTCGGCCGGTAGAAGAAGCCCTTGTCCAGGCCGTTCTCCGTCGCGATCTCGCCGCCGGTGAGGAGCTTCGCGCCTTCGCCCTGCCCGATCTCGGTGTACGAGTGGATCTTTTCGAGCGCCGAGCCGTTGATGACCGGGCCGACGTCGACGTCCTCCTCGAGGCCGTAGCCGAGCTTGAGCTTCTCCGTGCGCTCGACGAGCTTCGACTGGAGCGGCTCGTAGACCTTCGAGCCGACGATGACCCGGCTCGCCGCCGTGCAGCGCTGGCCCGACGTGCCGAACGCGGACCAGAGGATTCCGTCGACGGCGAGGTCG